>JAFVYE010000042.1 GCA_017500745.1 Clostridia bacterium
CCAGTGGTAAGCTTGCAGAAACATTCCCCATCAGAACAAACGACAACATCGTGGCAAACTACTTCCCCATGGGACCTCGTCAAGTTGAATATCGTGAAGGCATCTATGTTGGATATCGCTACTACGACAAGGCAGAAATGGATGTTCAATTCCCCTTCGGCTATGGTCTCAGCTATACAACCTTTGAATACAGCGACCTCAAGCTTTCAGCAAAGGCAATCAATGAAAACGATGGACTTACTGTTTCACTGAAAGTGAAAAATACTGGCGATGTGGCTGGTGCAGAAATCGTTCAGCTTTATGTTGAGGACGTTGAAAGCACAATCTTCCGTCCTGTGAAGGAATTGAAGGGCTTTACAAAGGTGTTCCTTGAACCCGGCGAAGAAAAAGAGGTTGAAATCACTCTTGACAGCCGTGCATTTGCTTACTACAACGTTTCAATCAGTGATTGGCACGTTGAAAGTGGCGACTTCAAGATTTTGGTTGGCGCATCATCAAGAGATATTCGCCTTGAAGATACAGTCAATGTCACAAGTGCAAATCCCGATGCACTTATCCCCGATTATAGTGCAGTTGCTCCTTACTACTTCAACCTTGCAGAAAACAAGGACGCAACAGAAATCCCCACAGAGCAATTTGAGGCACTCTATGGTCAAGAAATCCCCGAAAACAAGCCTTATGTAAAGGGTGAATTCACTATTGACAGCAGTGTTCAGGATATCAAGCCCTCTCTTGTTGGCAACTTCATCTACACAGTCCTGGTGGCTGGCGTAAATATTGTTGCTCCCACAACAGAAAACCCCGAAATGCTTAAGCATTCAATCAAGGATATGCCCATCAGAAGCTTTGGTGGCTTCACAGGCGGTATTTTGTCACAAATGACAATGGAAGGCATTGTTGATATGTGCAACGGCACAAAGGGTGGTTTTGGCAAAATCATCAAGGGCTTCTCAAAGAAAAATAGATAATTTGGCAATTTGCTCATAGCAATGGAAACTGAAAACAATCAAATGATGGCAGATGACCTCTCTGTTGAAAACACAGCAGAGGTCACATCTGCACCAGAAGAAAACCAAAGCATCAACACAGTAGCTGACGATGTGACCGATGAGATGCAGTCTGCAGATGACAGCTCTGCTGAGGACCTCTCTACTGGCAAGAAAAAAGGCAAAATCAACATCACAGGTGACGATGTCAAAAAGTTTTTTAAACTTTTTGTAATCCTTGCAGTTTTGTCATTTATTCGCGCACTTGCAATGCATGTTTTTGTCATCCCCAACGGGTTTGACCTGGTGGTATCACTGGCATCGCCTCTATCATTTATAATGCAATACTGCCCGTCAATCCCCAGCTGGCACAGACTTGGTTTACACCAGCAATTGTCAGCCTTGTCCTTAATGTTCCCTTGTTTATTGCCAGCTTCTTTGGGCTCAACAAGCGCTTCTGCATCAATACAATAATTACAGTGGGATTGATGTCGTTCTGGCTGTGGTTGCTTGAATTTATCAAATGCCCTGTTTTCAAGGCATCATCACCTGAAAGCGCATACAATCTTCTTGCAGCAGCAGTGGGTGGTGTCGG
>JAFVYE010000043.1 GCA_017500745.1 Clostridia bacterium
AACGATGAAACTTGGATGGATGAAGCAGAAGATGATGATCTCCTCATTGATGATGAAGAAGAACTTTCACTCAACGCTCTCCAAGAAGAAGAAATTGAAGAAGACTTTGATGATGAAGAAGAAGTCCGTGACGATCTTGACTTTGATGAATCATTTGTTGAATTCAAGGAAGGCGATTACGAGGAGGATGACGAGGACGAGGAAGAAGACCTCTAATTCACAAACAGCACAAAACAAAAGGCACTCAGTTGAGTGCCTTTTTTACTAAAACCAGTTGTGTAAATACAATTGTCCTTCCTCGCTGTTGATGAACTTGGTTATGATTTCCTTGTGTAGTGGTTGATAATACTGTGCTATTGCGTTGCGTTCCTCTATGGTTGCCTCTGCAAACAATTCTGAAAGTACGGAATCGTGAGAGTACATAATGTGCGTGGCAAACTCTAAAACTCGTTGTTTCCCTTCTTTGTAAATAAGCGTTGCAAAGACAAATTCTGCTCCGCTTGCGCCACGATCCTTTAAGACAAATTCCTGAATATACGAAATGTAAGCCACGTAAAAATCGTTCACCTTATATATTTCGTGGGAAACGTGTCTTTTCAGCGTGTCGCTGTCTGAAATCACCCCTGTCTGTAAATTTTGGAATACTTTGTACCTTACGTCGTATGGCTCCACATCATCAAGATTTTCAGTCAAGAATGACTGACTATTTATCAACATGCTTGTCAAATCATCAATGCCGGTTATGCTCCCAGCATTTGGATTCTTTGATTTGCTGTTGATATAAACCTCTTGAATTTTGTCAACAGTTGGCTGAAATGCTATGTCATTTTCAAACGCCACATCGTTATATACAAGGTCTTTATGGCATGCTTTTCCAAAACTAAATTCATTTTGCAACAAAAACTGCTTTATTCCGTCTGTCGCCGGGCTTGGTGCTTGCAATGCTAAATTAATAAACACGCCACTCACAGCCAAAACCGCAGCCAAAAGCACACTCATCACCACAATGATGACAATCTTTGCTTTCTTGGTCAGTGGCTTCCTTTCCTTTTTGGGACAAGAAACTTTGTTGTCGTTATTGTCTTTTTTCATAACGCCCTCCTTATAACGCAAATGGATGGACTATTTGCCCTATTTGAACGCTATCAAAGCATCTGCAATCAACATAGTGATGCAATCCCAATCCGAAGTTTATATTAAAACGTATTTTCCTTTTGGGCTCAATCCAACGGCTCAAAGTCGCTGGCGGGGTGCTTGCAGAGGGGACAGATGAAGTCTGCGGGGAGAGGATCCCCCTCATAGACGTATCCACAAATCTTGCACACCCAACCCTTTTTCTTGGCAGGTTGAGGTTTGGGCTTGACGTTGGATTGATAGTAGTTGTATGTCATTGTTTCCACTGTGCCGAGAACTTCTGCCTCTGTCACGGCACAGATGAACATACCGTGGGTGTCAAGGTCAATATATTGTTCAACTTCAAGTGAAATGAAACTGTTGATATATTTGGGCAAATACACAAGTCCGTTTGATGAGCGCATTGGGGTGCATCCTTCAAACTTGTTCACGTTTCTGCCACTTTGGAAGCCAAACACCTCAAACACTTTGAAGGGTGCTTCGGTTGACAAGCAACACACGTTCATCTTGCCCGTTGCTTTGATGGTGTCGTGGGAGTAGTTTTGCTTGTTGATGGTCACTGCCACTCTGTTTGGAGTGTTGGTGACTTGGCACACCGTGTTGCACACAAAGCCGTTGTCCTTTGTGCCGTCATTTGACGTGACCACGTAAAGGCCATATCCAATTTTGAAAAGTGCTGTATTGTCAACTGCCATTATATAAACTCCTTTGCAAGTGCGTCTATTTCTGCCAAATTTGCCTCGTTCATTGCAGAGCGAATCTTGACGTTGGTTTCTGCAAAAGTGAGGTTTTTGCTGTTTTCAAGCATGCCCTTCATGATCTTGGTTGCCATAGGTGCCCAAGTTCCGTTTTCAATGAATCCAACCATTCTCTTTTGATATCCTCTTTCGGTGAGAGCGTCAATGAAAGTGCGCATAAAGGGGAAGATGTCTCCGTTGTAAGTGGTGGTTGCAAGGACAAGCTTGCCGTACTTGAATGCGTCCTCAACTGCCTCTGCCATGTCCTCTCTTGCAAGGTCGCAAGTGGATACTTTGGGGCAACCCAATTCCGTCAACTTGTCTGCAAGGGTTTCAACTGCCTTTTTGGTGTTGCCATACACTGAAGTGTATGCGATGAAAACCCCTTCTGCCTCAACGTCATAGGATGACCAGATGTTGTAGAGGTTGATATAGTAGTCAAGATTTTCATTGAGAATGGGTCCGTGCAAGGGGCAAATGGTGGCAACGTCAAGGCCAGATACCTTTTTCAAAAGACCTTGTGCTTGCACTCCGTATTTGCCAACAATGCCAAAGTAATATCTTCTTGCTTCGCAAGCCCAATCTTCATCGGCGTCAAGGGCACCAAACTTGCCAAAGGCGTCTGCAGAGAACAAGACCTTGTCCAAGTTGTCGTAGGTGACAATGACCTCGGGCCAATGGACCATGGGCGCTGTCAAAAACGTGAGGGTGTGTCTGCCAAGGGAGAGGGTGTCGCCCTCGCCAACGGCAAGACGTCTGTCCTCATAGTCCGTGCCAAAAAATTGTTTCATCATGACAAAGGACTTTGAGTTGGACACAACCACTGCGTTTTTGAAGGTGTCCATAAAGGTGGCAAGACTGCCAGAGTGGTCGGGCTCCATATGTTGCACAACGATATAGTCGGGCTCTCTGTCGCCAAGGACTGCCTTGACGTTGTCAATCCACTCGCCTGTAAAATGAGCGTCAACAGAGTCCATGACCACCACTTTGTCATCAACGATAACGTAAGAGTTGTATGCCATTCCGTTTTCAACCACGTATTGTCCTTCAAAAAGGTCAATATGGTGATCGTTTACGCCAACGTAAAAAATGTCTTTTGAGATTTGCATTGCTTTCTCCTTTCGGTCAATCTTATTATGGATATTATACTATCATCTAAAACCTTTGGCAACAATAAAAATAATTTAAAATTTATTTTTACGCCCTTGTTTTTGTTTGCCAAAATCCCCTTTTTCGTGTCATAATCAATGCGGTGATACTATGAAAGAAAAGAAAAACAAAAGTCTGTTTAAAAAATTTGTTGCTTACTACAAGCCCCACAAAAAAACCTTTGCTCTTGACATGATTTGCTCATTTGTTTACGCAGTGGTTGGCTTGTTGTACCCCATGATGACCACACAAATCCTTGACGTGTACATCCCCGGCGGAATGATAAAGGAAATCCTCATTTTGTCGGCGGTGCTTCTTGCCGTATACTTCTTGCGCGCCGGCATGAACTACTATATCAACTACTACGGTCACGTTATGGGAGTCAAGATGCAGGCAAAAATGCGTAGCGACCTTTTCAGCCACCTTGAAAAGTTGCCCTACTCATTTTACGACAACAACGAAACTGGTCAACTGATGTCACGCATGACCAATGACCTTTTCAACGTCAGCGAGCTTGCTCATCACGGCCCCGAAAACCTGTTTATCACGTCATTTATGACCGTGAGCGCATTTGTATATCTGTGCACAATCAGCTGGAAACTTGCCCTCATCATCTTTGCATTTTTGCCTGTGCTCCTCCTCATTGCTTGGGCGTCAAGAAAGAATATGACTGCCGCATTCAAAAAGAGCCGTGAGGAAATTGGCAACATCAACGCTTGCCTTGAAAACAGCATTGCAGGCATCCGTGTGACAAAGGCATACGCCAACGCCGAGCACGAGCAAGCGCGCTTTGAAGTCAACAACAACGGCTTTGTGAAAGCACGCTCAAAGGCCTACAAAGCAATGGGCGCTTTTAGCAGCAGCATGAACCTTGTCACAAGCGTGTACAACGTCATTGTTCTCCTTGCCGGCGGGCTGTTCTGCATCTACGACAGCGCCAACTTTGACTACGTTGATTTGGTTGCATTCATGCTGTCAATAAACCTGTTCATTTCACCAATTCAAACGTTAATCGCCTTCTTTGAGCAACTTCAAGATGGTGTTACGGGATTTAAGCGCTTTGACGAGATTATGGAAACCCCTGCCGAAGAGGACTCTCCCGAGGCAAAAGACGTGGACAGATTTGAGGGCGCAATTGACTTTGTGGACGTCACTTTTGGCTACGATGAAAGGACTGTTTTGGACTCTGTCAACATCTCAATCCCCAAAGGTCAAACCTATGCTTTTGTTGGCGCAAGCGGTGGCGGAAAAACAACTCTTTGTCATCTTGTTCCCAAATTCTACAAGGTGGAGCACGGCGACATTTTGATTGACGGAACAAGCATCAAAGACATCACCAACCGCTCTCTCAGACAAAACGTTGGCATTGTGCAACAGGACGTGTTCCTCTTTACTGGCACCTTCCGTGAAAACATTGCATACGGCGACATCAACGCCACCGAGGAACAAATTGTTGAAGCAGCAAAGCGTGCCAACATCCACGACTACATTATGAGTCTTGAAAAGGGCTATGACACCGAAATAGGAGAGAGGGGCATCAAGCTTTCTGGCGGACAAAAACAACGTCTTTCAATCGCCCGTGTGTTCCTCAAAAACCCATCAATCCTCATCCTTGACGAGGCCACCTCTGCCCTTGACAACGCCACCGAAACCCTCATCCAAAACGCCCTCAGCGAGCTGTGCGTTGGACGCACCACCATTGTGGTTGCACACCGCCTATCAACTGTGAGAAACGCAGACAAAATCATTGTCATCAACAAGGGCAAGATTGAGGAGCAAGGCACACACGATGAGCTTATTGACCTTGACGGAATATACCGCAAACTCCACGATGCCCAATACAAAGACGGCAATGTGACAGGGCTCATTGACTGCAACTGATTTTGTTAAAATAAAGAGGCCACTCTGTTGAGTGGCTTTTTTGTTTGTGATTTTCTCCGCGCAGACTATGTATATTCTTCTTTTTGTTGCCAATACTAATCTTGCTCGGATGAGCAAAGGAGTGTATATGGAAAAAACCAAAACAACAAAGAACAACAATCAAAAGGTTGAAAAAGCAACCAACACAAAGAACAAAGCAAACAACTCAAACACAAAGGATTGTGGCAAGGGTTGTGACTGCAAGACAAAATAACTTGCGACAAAAAAGAGCGAGGACGCCTCGCTCTTTTTTTTGTTTTGTAATAGATCAAAGTTTTTCAACGACTGCTCCGTCTTTGGTGTCCTTGACGCTGTATCCAAGGGCGGTGATTTTGCCTCTGATTTCATCGGCAAGGGCCCAGTTTTTGTTGGCTTTGGCTTCTGCTCTTTCCTTGACAAGTGCCATAACGTCTTCGGGCACGCCTGCGTTGACGTCCTCTGATTGTTCCTTTTTTTCTGCCCTTTCAATAAACACTTTGGGGTCCTCACGGAAGAATCCAAGGAGGCCGTAGGCCTTTTTGACCGCCTTGACGTCATCAATGGCTGTGCTGTCACCGGTGTTGGTTTTTGCCTTGATCTTTTTGAAGATGCCAAAGAGGTTTGCAAGGGCCTTGGCGGTGTTGAAGTCATCATCCATACATTGATTGAAGCTGTCGTCAATGCCTTGAGTGTCTGTGTCGCCACCATTTTCACCAAAGGTGTTGTAGGCGTTTTGGATGGTCTTGTAGAAGCCAACAAGGTGCTTTTCTGCATCGGGGAAAAGATCGTTGGTCACGTTGATGTCCCCACGATAGTTGGTTTGAAGGAGGGCAAACTTGATGGTTTCGGGATGATATGCTTCAAGCAAATCGTGGAGGACAAGACTGTTGCCAAGTGACTTAGACATCTTCTGTCCGTTGACCTTGATGAGTCCGTTGTGTATCCAATATTTTGCAAATGTCTTGCCTGTGAGTGCCTCGGTTTGAGCAATCTCGTTTTCGTGATGAGGGAAGATGAGGTCACGTCCGCCACCGTGGATGTCAATTTGTTCACCAAAGGCCTTCATGTTCATTGCAGAGCACTCAATGTGCCAGCCGGGACGGCCCTTGCCCCAAGGAGACTCCCAATAGGGCTCGCCTTCCTTGGCGGATTTCCACAGAGCAAAATCCAAAGGATTTTGTTTGTTGTCCTCGTTTTCTATGCGGACACTTTCAAAGGCGTCCTCCAGCTTTCTTCCGCTGAGCTTGCCGTAGCCGGGGAAGCTTTCAACCGCAAAGTACACGTCCCCTTCGGGAGTGGGATAGGCGTGGACTTTGTCAATGAGCTTGGCGATGAAGTCAATGATGCCGTCCATGGTGCAAGTTGCTTTGAGCCATACGTTGGGGTCATCAACTTGAAGTGCACGCATTTCGTGGTCAATCTTGGCGATCATAAGTTCTGCATAAAGGTCTGCAGGGATGCCTGTTTCCTTTGACTTGGCAATGATTTTGTCGTCAACGTCAGTATAGTTGCGAGCATAAGTGACGTCATATCCGCTCTTCACAAGATACTTGCGGATGATGTCGTAGATGAGGGCTTGATATGCGTGGCCGATATGGGCCTCACCACTTACGGTGATGCCACAAGCATACATGGTCACTTTGCCGTCGTTCAAAGGAACAAACTGCTCCTTTTTTCTTGTCATTGTGTTGTAAATTCTAAGCATAAATCCCTCTCTTGCAAGCAGATTTGCCTGCTTGCCTTCGTGGTTTTGTGTGATTTTCGTTATTCTAACGGCTTGTTTTCTGCGCAATCTGGTTTTGCGCCATTGTTTTCATCAAGAGTGATTGAATATCTGCAAGCACGGATGCCTGCGTTCTTTTCAAGTTCATAAATGCGGTCATTAAGACGCTTGAACTCCTCCATAATAGGGTCGGGGAGAAGCACTTGATCCATGTCTGCAACACGTTTGCCTGCTTGCTTGACAACTCTGACCGGCACTCCCACCACGGTTGAGTGAGGGGGCACGGATTTTAATACAACGCTTCCTGCGCCGATTTTGCTACACTCCCCTATTGTCACGGGGCCAAGAATCTTTGCCCCTGCAGACACCATTACGTTGTCCTCAAGGGTGGGGTGACGCTTGCCCGTGTCCTTGCCTGTGCCACCAAGAGTGACCCCTTGATAAAGAATACATCCGTTGCCAACCTCGGCTGTTTCGCCAACCACAACTCCTGCGCCGTGGTCAATCATAACCGAGCTTCCAACTTTTGCGCCCGGGTGTATCTCCACGCCCGTGTGCCTACGTGAAGTGTTGGCAACAATTCTTGCAAGGGTTTTAAAACCCTTGTTCCACAGATTGTGCGCCGTGATGTGTGCGCAAAGCGCCTTGTATCCTGCATATGTAAGACGCACTGCCATCCGTGAGGTTGCAGCAGGGTCGGAGGTCATGATCTTGTCAAGATAGCTGTCTTTCAGCTGTCGTTTGGTCATATTCACCTATACGGATTATTCCTCATCCTCTTTTTTGGCGGGATTCAAAGGTAACTCAATTTCGGGAGTTGTGGGATCATCAAAGAGGGCGTCAATTTCCTCTTCGTAGATGGTTTCCTTCTCATAGAGAAGCTTGACCATGTCATCCATAACTCTGCGATGGTCCTTTAAGATTTGAATGGCTTGTGCATATTGAGTGTCAAGGATCTTTTTGACCTCTGCATCAATCTTTGCAGCCACGTCATCGCTGTAATTGAGTTGGGTTTGATAGTCTCTGCCAATGAAAACTTCCTCGCTGGAGCCAAGATACATTGTGCCAAGGGTGTCGCTCATGCCCCACTCTGTGACCATCTTGCGTGCAATTTTGTTTGCACGTTGAATGTCGTTGCTTGCTCCGGTTGAGATGTCCTTGATGACAATTTCCTCTGCTGCTCTGCCACCAAGAAGCATGGTGATGTTGTCAAGAAGCTTTTGCTTGGTCATGTGATTGTCATCGTTGGTGGGCAGAGTGATTGTATAGCCCGCTGCTTGACCACGAGGAATGATGCTCACTTCGTGGACGCTTTCACAATGCTTGACGCTCTTGGAAATGATTGCGTGACCACTTTCATGATATGCTGTGATGCGCTTGTCTGTTTCTGTTATGACACGGCTCTTCTTTGAGGGGCCTGCGATAATCTTGTTGATTGCCTCGCTGACGTCCACCATTGAGATTGACTTGCGATTGTCACGGGCGGCAAGGATTGCTGCCTCGTTGAGCATGTTTTCAATGTCTGCACCGGTGAAACCTGCTGTAAGACGAGCAATGCTTTTGAAGTTGACGTCTGGTCCAAGAGGTTTGTTTCTGGAGTGGACCTTCATGATCTCCTCTCTGCCTTTGACGTCAGGCACGTTGACGTAAACCTGTCTGTCAAATCTGCCCGGACGCATAAGTGCGGGGTCAAGGATGTCTGCACGGTTGGTTGCTGCCATGACGATGATGCTGTCGCTTGACTCAAATCCGTCCATTTGAACAAGGAGTTGGTTCAAAGTTTGTTCTCTTTCATCATTGCCACCGCCGAGGCCTGCGCCACGTTGACGTCCAACTGCATCTATTTCATCAATAAACACGATGCAAGGCATGTTTTTTTTGGCTTGATCAAAGAGGTCACGGACACGTGATGCGCCCACGCCAACAAACATCTCAACAAAGTCTGATCCGGAGATTGAGAAGAAAGGCACGTTTGCCTCTCCTGCAACTGCCTTTGCAAACAAGGTTTTGCCTGTTCCGGGAGGGCCCACAAGAAGAACGCCTTTGGGCACTCTTGCACCGATTTCTGTAAACTTTTTGGGTGCTTTCAAAAAGTCAACGATTTCTTGAAGCTCAAGCTTTTCCTCTTCCGCACCAGCAACGTCAACAAAGCGCACTTTGCTGTTTTGCACTCTGTTGGCTTTGGTCTTGCCAAAGTCAAGGGCCTTGTTGTTTGCGCCTGCGCTCTTGCGCATGATGACGATGAGCACGATCACAAGCCCAACAATAAGAAGGATGGGCAAGATGAACGTGGTGAGATTTGCGCTTGAAGAAGGGTTGTTGTAGACAACGGTCACGCCGGGTGCCCCTGCACCTTGCCACTTTGAAAGTGTGTCTTCAAATGCAACTCTTGAGCTGATGTATGCGTAAAAACCAAAGTCCTCTGCGCCTTTGAGCAGAATTTTGACCTTGTAATTGCCTTCTACAAAAAGTTTTTCAACTTGTCCAGACTTGTACAAGCTTTCAAGAGTGACGGCGCCGGGTTCCGTGCCAAAGTACGGCACTTCCTCTGGACCTGACAGAGTGAATGCCAACACGATTACCACAATGAGTGCTGCCGCCACTGCACCGATAATCAAAAATCTTTTGGTTGATGGTTTCATTATACCTCCAAGGGCAACGCCCTAAATTTCATATTGATTTGCACGAGAGCCCTCGTGCGATAGTAAACATACGTTCCAATATTATAATATAACACACGCGAGTTGTCAATGCGCAACGCCAATGTTTTATGTTGCGTTAGGTGCAATTTTATTATACCTCAAAACATTAAAACTTTGTTAAAACCACCAACAAAAAACTGCTTGTTTTGCAAAAAAATATAAGAGGTTTAGATGACGTGGTCAATTGCGGTTTTTATCACAACTGCAACTTTATGTGCCAATTTTGACACATAATCATCGTTTGCTGTCAACAGCGTAAGCATATTGTCCTTCCCGTTTTCGCCAACAACACCCAGTATTCCAACGTGTCCAAATCGGTCTTTTTGCCCTTTTATTCCTGCTGGGCAAACCCCGTCATTGCGGATGGTGTACTTGCCGACTTTGTCCTTTTGACCAAGAGATGCGTCCACAGACAATATTGTTGCGCCCTTGTGGACCGTGCTTACAAGGCGGATATACTCCCCCTTGTTTTTGGCTGTGACGGGGCAATCCACACTGCCATACACAAAGCAAGGAAGGTTGAAATCATCCTTCAAAATGGTGCCAACTTTAGGCCCAAATGAGTCCCCCACGACAGAGTGAGTGCCAAAACATACTACTACAACTTGATTCTTTAATGTTTTTTCCATAGGAAAATCTTTGCCATTTTGACAAAGGTTAATCACAACAACACCCTTTTGTTTGAGGGTTTTTGTCGGTTTTGGACAAACTTCGCTCCTCTGCCACTCGCGCACGATTCATCTCTACACAAATTTTTTTCTTGCATAATATCGCTTGTAGGTCTATAATATAACTTAGCAATGAAAAGAGAGAGATTTCATTATGTTTGATAACACTCTGTCAGCAACCGGCTGGTATGCAGACGTAGCACTCATCGCAATACTTGTGCTTTTCACCCTACTTGGCGTAGTTAGGGGTTTTGGCAAGTCAATGAAAGGGTTCTTTATGTCCATCACAATCATTTTTGTTTCCTTGCTGTTGATGGGCTTGCTTCACGGCACGGTTATGGACTCCTCTCTCGGACAAAGTCTTTCTGGAGCCCTTGAAGGAGCGTCAAAGGGCTGGGGCGTTGAATTCAACGAAGTGCTCTATGCCGATGAGGGTGGCGTGCGCTATATCCTTGTTGGCGGTGCAAGACAAAACCTTGCAGAAATGGGCATCAAGGGCATGATTGCCAACTGGCTTGCGGGGCTGTTTGTTGCGGAATACGGCGTGCAATCATTGGCGTCCATCTGCGTCTACAACTTGACAAGTCTCATCATTTCCGCTGGGCTCTTTGTTGGATGTTGCATTGTGCTCCGCATCCTCTGCTCCATCATCAAGGGCATGACAAAGGGCATGCACAACAGCGAGTCAAAGGCAGTTCGCATCACAGACAGAGTTCTTGGTGGCGTAATTGGCCTTGTGCTCAGCGCCGTTGTTGTGATGGTGGTGTTGGCAATACTCAAAGCATTGGAGGGCAAGGTGCCCATCGTTGCTGAATATATCAATCAATCAACTGTGTGCAAGTTCTTCTACGACCTCAACCCCATCGGAAAAGTGCTTGCAGACATCTTCACCAAGCATTAATCAAAAAAGCTCTTTCATGACCTGAAAGGGCTTTTTGCGACTAAGGAGATATTATGAGAGTTTTGAAAGGAACCCTTACGTTTGTATTGGGCATCATCATGGGCATTGTGCTCTTTGTTGGTGCAATCGCTGGCACAATTTATGCAGTTGCCACTTCCTTCACCATTGGCGACATCACCCAAAAGGTTGGACTCACCGGAGACAAAGCAATCTTTGACGAAGGCAGTGACATCACCAACAAAACCATCTGGGAAGTTGGTCAAGACCTCATTGGAGACGTGCAAAACATTGGCAATATGACCTTGAACGAGCTCGCAGAAAAATATGGACTTTCAAAGAAAGTCGGCGGGCTTGGAGAAATCAGTGGCATTGACATCTCTCCCCTCTTTGACATCCCCATCAATCAGCTCAAAGACAACCTTGGCGATCAAGGCCATCCCTGTTGCATCCTTTGT
>JAFVYE010000006.1 GCA_017500745.1 Clostridia bacterium
CCGGCATAGATGAGGCCGTATTTTGTGACGTCAATGACCTCGCTCATTATGCATGATGACATGTCTGAAACAATGGGCAAATCCGTGTCGGGCAAGGTGTGGAATTTTGTGCCAAAAATGGTGTTGTTTTCTGTGATGTGGACGTAGTCTGCATCGGGGCGAAAATCCTCTCTTGTGGTTTTGGGGATATATGTGAAATTGCGATCCTCGCTTGATGCCACCTTTTTGATGTCGCCGTATTTGCCTGCTTCCTTGAAAGCTTTTTTGGCAAAGTTGCCGGTGACGATATAGTCTGCTTTGCCGTTTTTCAAAAGATTCAAAGGAACTGCCTCAAACTGAGTTGATGCGCCACCTTGAACCAAGATGATGGCGTACTCGTCAGGCACGTTCATCAGCTCACGGATGAGAGCGATGCACTCGTTGTTGATGGCGTCATACCACTTGGAGCGATGGCTCATTTCCATAACGCTCATTCCAGAGCCGTTGTAGTCCTCAATGTTTTGTCCTGCAAGTTTCACCACTTCGGTGGGCAGAGTTGACGGACCTGCCGAAAAGTTGAATACTCTCATAATTCTCCTTGTCAAAAATGTATTTTTGTATGGTTATTATACAATTTTGAGGGAGCAATGTAAATAGTCGCCTCAAAAAAAACAGGCAAAAGACCTGCAAAAATTCACAAAGTCACCTTTGGCTTTGACAAACAACAACAAATTTGTACAAACTTGAGGGCGATGGTCAAAGATTAAGGGCAAATATTTTTTGATGACGTCAAGTTGCAAAACCTTGCAATGTATGTTATAATCAATTGATTTTAATAATTATAGCGTGAGTACGAGCATGCGCTCGTGCGTAGATATAGGAGCAATATGGCAAAAACAGTACGAGTCGTTTTTCTTGGCGGAGTTGGCGAAATTGGCAAAAATATGACCGCCATTGAGTATGACGATGACATCATCATTGTGGACTGCGGTGCGGAGTTTCCCCATGACGACAGTCCCGGCATTGACGCAATAATCCCAGACGTCACTTATATAAGAGAAAATCTGCACAAACTTCGTGGCATAGTTCTCACCCACGGCCACGAGGATCACATCGGAGCGGTGCAATATTACGGAGAGGAGTTTGGAGTGCCCGTATACGGCACAGCCCTCACTCTTGGCCTCCTTCAAAGGAAGCTTGGGGAGAGAAACGCCCCCGTCAAGCTTGTTGAAGTCAAAGAGGGCGACACCATCACACTTGGATGTTTTTCAGTTGAGTTCATCAAGGTGGCACACTCAATGGCAGGAGCATGCGCATTGTCCATCAACACTCCTCTTGGAGTTGTGTTTGTCACAGGAGATTTCAAGATTGACCGCAGTCCCATAGACAACAAAAAGACCAATCTCAAGCGCATAAAAGAGATTGGGGATCAAGGGGTCCTTTTGATGCTTGGCGAAAGCACCAACGTAGAGCGCAAAGGCCGTTCCACGTCAGAAAAAGTGGTTGGACAGGGGCTCCAAAAGATCTTTGAGGACAACACAGACAAGCGCATTGTCATTGCATGTTTTGCATCAAGCAACTATCGTGTTCAACAGATACTTTGGCTTGCAGAAAAGTTCAAACGCAAGGTTTACCTTGCGGGCAGAAGCATGAAGAGCATCGTTGAGGTTGCATCCAAGGTTGGAGAGCTCAAGATCCCAAAGGGTGTCATAGTTGACGGAGTGGGCAAAACCGCCCCCGAAAAGCTTGTTATCATTGCAACAGGCACCCAAGGCGAAAGGGATAGCGCACTGTCAAAGCTGTCCAAGGACGACTTTGGCAAGGGCATAACTCTTGGCGAAAAGGACGTGGTTGTGCTGTCATCAACCCCCATCCCCGGCAACGAAAAGAGCGTGTATGAGGTCATCAACAACCTTTTCCGTCAAGGAGCAAAGGTTGTCTACGACTCAATGAACGACGTCCACGTGTCTGGCCACGCCTACGAAGATGAGCTTCGCATCATGCTTGAGCACGTACGTCCCAAATATTTTATGCCCGTACACGGAGAGTATCGCCACCAATTCAAGCACGTGGAGCTTGCTGTAAGCACGGGAGTTGACCCAAAAAACACAGCAATCCCCAACGTAGGCGAGGTGTGGGGTGTAAACAAAGGTGGTCTGCGTCAGCACTCCAACGTGACGGCAGGCAACGTTTACGTTGACGGTGACATAATTGAGGACGGAGCATGTGTGGTCCGTGACAGGCGAGCTCTTGCAGAGTACGGCATCTTGATTGTGCTTGCATCCTACAACTCCAAGACACACAGTCTTGACGGAGATGTGGAGATCATTGCCAGAGGTGTCAACGTGACGGATGAAAAGCATCTTGACATTGTCCGTGCAGTGAACAAAGCAGTGAATGAGGATGAAACACGTCAATTGTTTGAAATTACGGGAGCGGTGAAAAAAGCTGTCAAAAAACAATTTTATCGTGACAGACAATTCCCCGTTGTAATTCCCGTTGTAATAGAGGATTAATATGCAAAGAAAGCCCATTATTCTCATTTTGACCAGCCGTGATGAAAAGGCCAACGTGTCCACGGTGCTTGCTGATGCAATCAAAAAGAACGGCACTCACAACGTGGTTGTTTTGAGTGACGACAGATATGCCTCAAAGCAAAAGATATCTCGTCTTGACAAATTGGTGTCTTTGCAGGAGGACTATCAACAACTTCTTGCAGAAAAGTCAACAAAGATTGCCAAGGCATCAAAGCAATCCGTCAAAAGCGGACGTGCCTTCCGCATTTCAAACGCGGTGAAGCGCTTTAGACCAGAGCTTATTCTTGCAGTCACACCCTATGCGTATTTTGCTGTTTGCGAAGCAAAGCGCAGAGCAGGCTTTTCAAATGCAATCTTTTACGTGATGCCGTACTTTGTCCTTGACAGACAAAACTATGGCGAAGTGGACAGCACTTTTATTGTTGAAAACCAAGACGTCAAGAGCGCACTTGTGGCTCAAGGCGTGCCCTCAAAGAAGGTCATGACCATGGGGCTCCCCTATGCCATTGAAAGAAAAACTCCTCTTGAAGTGTCCGCACTCAAGCAGGAGCTTGGTTTGCCCAAAACCATGTCCGTGTTCCTCAATGCCAGCAAAAAGGACGGAGCAGATGAGTTGCTTCGCCTTCTCCTTGACCAAGGCAACGTCATAAACACGGTTGTGTATGCTGGCGACAACAAGCAAGGGGCGGAGTTTAGAGCAATTGCAGACGAGTACAACGCCAACAACGTGGTCATTTTGCAAAAAGACGCTCAAGTTGATGAATATCTCACTGCCTGTGACGTGGTCATCACAAAGTATGACATTGCCACCATTTACAAGGCATTCAAGGTGGGCAAACCCGTCATCACCTTTGCCAAAGGAGAGCATGCAAACAGAGAGATTGACTATCTTGTCAGCCACGGCCTCGTGATGCACGCAAGAGAGAATCTTGAAATCGTTGGGCTCATGTACCGACTCATTGAAACAGGTGTGGCAGCCACCTACGTCCGTGCTGGAGAGAAGTGGGTTGAGGGCGCCAGCATTGAAAACATTGCCAATTATCTTGTAAGCTACATAGGAATCTAACATGTCAAAAATCATCAATCTTTCACCAATTGCCCAAAAGCTTGGCTTTATGATAGGGGACGACGTTGTCAAGATGGGAGGATATCCCTTCCGTGACGTCCTTGATTTTTTGTACTACGACAATGAAAAGAAGTTTGACGTTGTGGTCAAAAGAGAGGGCAAGGAGAAGAAAATAAAAGTACGCAAAAAAGAAGGGGAATCCCTTGGCCTTGAGTTTGAGGAGATGGAGGTCATTCGTTGCAAAAACAAGTGTGTGTTTTGCTTTGTGGACCAACTGCCCAAAGGCCTCCGTGACACCCTCTACGTCAAGGATGACGACTATCGCTTGAGCTTTATCAGCGGATGCTACGTCACCATGACCAACGTAAAGGAAGAGGACGTTGAACGCATAATTCGTTTGAAGCTGAGTCCTCTTTACTTATCCGTCCATGCCTTCAACGATGACAAACGTGTTGAGCTTGTCAAAAACCCCAACACCAGGAACCTCATCAAGCTTATGGAGCGACTTGGACAAGCAGGCATTGAGATGCACACCCAGCTTGTGATAGTGCCCGAAATGAACGATGGCGCAACCCTCATTGAAAGCATAGAAGGATTGCACGCCGTGACGGGAGTACAAAGCGTGGCAGTTGTTCCTGTTGGCATAACGGGGCATCGTGATGGACTTGCCAAAATCCGTCCTGTCACAAAGGACGAGGCCAATGAAACCATTGACCACGTGGAGTGGCTCAACAACAAGTTTGGTGGCAATTTCTGTTGGTGCTCA
>JAFVYE010000044.1 GCA_017500745.1 Clostridia bacterium
ATGCCCAACGACAACATCAACAGAAGCATCAAAAAGGCAAGTGGCGAACTCAACTCAATCAACTATGAAGAAAACACCTATGAAGGATACGGCATCGGCGGTGTTGCATTTATCGTTGAAACCTTGACCGACAACAAAAACCGCACCGCAGGGGACGTACGTCACCTCTTTGACAAGTTTGGTGGCGCAATGGGCGTCAGCGGAAGCGTTTCATTCATGTTCAAGCGCAAGGGCGTCATCGCAGTTTCAAAGAGCGACATTGAAGAGGATGACCTCATGATGTACGCACTTGATGCAGGGGCAGAAGACATTCTCACAGAGGATGAAGAAATCTTTGAAGTCCTCACCGTTCCCGGCGAATTGCAAGCAGTCCGTGCAAGTCTTGAAGAAGCAGGCGTCAAGATTTTGTCAGCAGAAGTTGACATGATCCCTGACGTTGAAGCAACTCCCACAGAGGAGCAACAAGTCACACTCCTCAAGATGATTGACAAGCTTGAAGAGCATGATGACGTCCAAAACGTCTATCACAACGCAATCATCACAATTGAAGAATAAGATGAACAGAATTTATTTGGATCACGCAGCCACAACTCCTCTGTCAAAAGAGGCGTTTGATGCGATGTACCCCTATTTTTCAGACACATTTGGCAATGCAAACAGCCAACACGGCTTTGGCAGAGACGGAGCAGCAGCAGTGCTTTCAGCCCGTGAAAGCGTGGCCAAGTCATTGGGCGCAAAACCCAATGAGATTTACTTTACTTCAGGTGGCACGGAGGCAGACAACTGGGCATTGAAAGGCACTGCATTTGCCCTCAAGGACAAAGGCAACCACATCATCACTTCAAAGATTGAGCACTCTGCAATCTACGCCACCTGCAAGCAACTTGAAAAGTATGGCTTTGAGGTCACCTATCTTGACGTAGACGGCGACGGATTTGTTTCTCCCGACACTCTTGAAAAGGCAATCACAGACAAGACAATCCTTGTGACAATCATGTTTGCCAACAACGAGATTGGCACCATTGAGCCCATCAAGGAGCTTTGTGAAGTCGCTCACAAGCACAAAGTGCTTTTCCACACAGACGCCGTGCAGGCAACTGGTGCCGTGCGCTATGACGTCAAGGATTTGGGCGTGGATATGTTGTCATTTTCTGGCCACAAATTCTATGGCCCCAAAGGCATCGGCGGTCTTTATATCAGAAGTGGCATAAAGATTGACAAGCTCATCATCGGCGGGGAGCAAGAACGCACCAACCGTGGTGGCACAACCAACGTTCCTGCTGTGGTTGGCATGGCAAAAGTCCTTGAAATCGCCCTCCGTGACCTTGACAAAAACAACGAGTACGTGTCCTCCCTCCGCAACAGATTCGTGGAGAAAGTGACCGGACAAATAGATGAAATCTATTTCAACGGCCCCAAGAGTGACAACTACGACAAGCGTTTGCCCAACAATGCCAGCTTTTCATTCCGCTATATTGAAGGCGAGAGCATCTTGTTTTCACTTGACCTTGCAGGCATAAGCGCATCATCTGGCTCTGCTTGCTCATCAGGCAGTCTTGAGCCCTCAAGGACCTTGCTTTCAATTGGCGTACCCGTAGGCACAGCCCACGGCACAATCAGATTCACATTTGGCAAAAACAACACCGTGGAGGAAGTGGATTATGCAGTTGAACAACTTGTTTCAATAGTCAACAGACTGCGTGCAATGTCCCCCCTGTATCGTCCTTCAACCACCACCATGAAAACAATAAAGTAAAAATCGGAGATATATATGTACAACGAAAAAGTTATGCAAGCATTTCAAAATCCGCAAAACGTTGGCGAAGTTGAAAACTACAACGCCATCGGCACAGTAGGCAACGAAAACTGCGGAGATATTATGCAAATCACAATGCTCATTGAGGACGGCATCATCAAGGATGCCAAGTTCAAGACTTTTGGTTGCGCAGCAGCAGTGGCATCAAGCTCAACTGCAACTGCAATGATCATCGGCAAAACCATTGAAGAAGCACTCCAAATCAAAAATTCAGACGTCATTGAAACCCTTGAAGGATTGCCTCCTCAAAAGATTCACTGCTCAGTTCTTGCAGAAGAAGCAATCAAGCTTGCCATTGAGGATTACTATTCAAAGCAAGGCAAATAAGACAAAGTATAACAATAAAAAAGCGTTTGCAGATGCAAACGCTTTTTTGATTTCAATAGGATAGAATGCTGATTAATAGCTTCT
Organism: Clostridia bacterium; assembly: GCA_017500745.1. Classification (GTDB taxonomy): domain Bacteria; phylum Bacillota; class Clostridia; order Christensenellales; family CAG-917; genus RGIG4097. Next base: position 2,228 of record JAFVYE010000044.1, read on the forward strand.
TACAAGAGTGACGCTTTCCCAGTCGCCAAGGACAACGATGTCATCGTAGCGGTACACCATATATCTCTTGGGAAATTGGATTGTCAAATCAAACTCGCCATTTTCAAGCTGTTGCATAAGCTTGTCATATTCCTCATCATATTGTTTGGCAAGGTCCTTGAAGAAATCCTCAAGCTTGTTGGCTGAGTCGGTGTCATCCATAAAGTAGATGGCAACCTCCCACACAGCAGAGGGCACGTCGCCATATTCCTCATGGACGGTGGTGTCCATCTTGTATGCGTATATGGTTTTTTTGATTTTGAGCCCGCTCATTGCAGGGTCGCTCATGGGGATGATGGAGTGGCCGGCCATGATAGTGTACTCCTCTTTTTCAAGGCGAGAGAGGATTGACTTTTCGGTCATGGTCACCTTCATGCAACCAACCAAGGACACAAGGAGCAGAGCCACCAAAAGTGTTGATAAAATTGCGATAGCTGTCTTTTTCATAGGTCTATAATACAATTATACTTGACTATTGTCAAGTCCTGCCAAAAATTGCCACTCAAATTTCACGGCGATTGCACAAACTATCCTTGGAGGCAATATGAAAAAGATGATGTTTGGAGTGCTTGTAGGAGCACTCACCACAATGGCAGTTTACACCGCGGGCAACGCAAAGGCAGTCCGCAGAGCCAAGCGAGCAATCGTCAACAAAGTTGAGGACTTGCTCAATTAAAAACGGGAGCATTTGCTCCCGTTTGTTTTTTGTTTATGCAGTCGTATACGGAATGTTGACTTCAAAGTATTCCTCGGCCCATTCAATGAATTCAATTAGGGAGGAAGATGACACGCCAAATCCCATATTTTCAACGTTTTCAGCCACGATTTTTGACTCAACAACTCCAACCACTTGGCCGTACTTGTTGATCATTGCCCCACCGCTGTTTCCAGAGTTGATTGCGCCGTCAGTCATGACAAAACTGCCTGCGCCCCAATTTGGCAGATTAAGACTGGGCTTTGACACGGTGCCTGCTGTGATGCTGAGGCCTATGCCTTGGGGGTTTCCTACAATTGCAATTTCATCGCCGTAGTTGACCTTGTCCTCTGTGGCAATGGCAAGTCCTGCCTCGCTTCCGTCAAGGGTAAAGTCGGGCTTTGCTCCCACAAAACGACAGATTGCAAGGTCGGGTTGACCAATGACGTCTGTGGACACTTTGACGGTTTGGGTTTGTCCAAAAAATCCCCCGCTTGCAATGGTGTAGTTTTCACTATACGTTCCGTATGCCACAACCTCAAGGTTGTATGACAGGGCAGGATTGAGCAGTTCAAACACACAGGTGATTGAGGTGTGCTCGTGCATTTCTCTGTCTGCAAGAGAGGTGCCACCCCCTGTTTTCCAAGGGGTCATAACCACGTGAGCGTTTGTCACCAAAAAGATGTCCTCGCCCACACCAATGACAAAGCCAGAGGCCTTGCTTGATGAGGGATCATGGGTGTTTGTTTGAGGGGTTGAACAAGTGACCACGGCCACGTATTTCATATATTTGTCGGCCACCACCTCAACTGTGGACATATTGATGAGGTCCGCTGCAAGCTGACCGGCCCTATCCGTCACGTCATCCAAGATGTCTTTGTCCTTGATGGCATCGTCCACAGCGGACTGATATTGCTCCTTCATATCCTCAGTTATACGGTTGGCATATTCGGTGGCAATCTGTGATTTCAATGATGCCAACACAATCACGTTTACCACAACCATAACGCACATAAACACAGCGGTCACAATGGCTGCAATGGTTGCTGTGTTCTTTCTTTTGGGCCCTTCTGGAGTGGGAGTGTGATAGATTGGTGTTTTTTGGTTGTTGTCGTTGCTGTCACGATCAAAAAAGTTGTCAAATTCGTCCATATTTCCTCTTTTGATGCAATGCATCTTGTTGTTGTGTTCAGTTTATTATAGCAAAATTAAAGGATTATTAAAACAAAAAAATTAAGATGTAGACGTTGCGGACAAATTGATTGAGCAAAAAATAATAAAATTCTATTTAAAATACATCAAACATGCATATCATTGACAAAAAGGAAGTTATGTATTAAAATAATTCTACAAAAAAGTACAAGGAGTGAATATGGCAGTATTATTTTGCGATACCGATTGCGAGCTTTGGTACACAACGGCCAGAGAACTTGACCTCAAAGTCATCGGTATGCCGTACACCGTAAACGGCGAAGAAAAATTGTACGACCTTGGTGAAAACACTGATTTTGTTGGCTTTTTCAATCAAATGAAAGCCGGTGCTTCCGTCACCACTTCTGGACTTAATTTTGACACTTACGTTGACATATTTGAGCCATATTTCAAAGAGGGTCAGGACATATTGTACGTTGCGTTTTCATCAAAGATGTCTGGCACCTTTGGTCCCATGCAACAAGCAGTTGATGCTCTTTCTGAAAAGTATCCCGGCGTGAGATTTAAAAAATTTGACACCTTGAACATCAGCATGGGCACAGGTCTTATGGTCTATTTGGGAGCAAAAGAGTTCATCAACAACGGCGGTGACATTGACAAGACCTATGCATATCTTGAGTCAATCTTGAACAAAGTTGGCATTTATTTTGTGGTTGACGACCTCAAATATCTTGCTCGTGGCGGACGTCTTTCACCCAGCAAAGCAGCATTTGGCAATCTTATGCAACTCAAGCCCATCCTTCGTGTTGGCGATGAGGGCGAGATTGACGTTTACTCAAAGCAACAGGGCTCCAAAAAAGCGCTCAAATTTATGGTGGATGAGTTCAAAAAGAAATATAGTCCCTTTGACAACGCTCCCATCACCATAGTTGGTGCCAACAACGACAAGGCCGTGGAAGAGGTCAAAGCACAAGTGCAAGAGTTTGCCCCCGATGCAGAGATATGGGTGCAACCTGTGGGCCCCGTCATTGGTGCACATTGTGGTCCGGGCACTTGTGGCATCATCTATCCTTCCGTTTCAAGATGAGGAAGAAAACAGCACTATTCATTATTACAATTTTGATTTGCATTGTTTCGTTGACTGCATGCAGTTCAACGGAACAATTTTTTGTATTTGGAACTTTCCTTGACGTCACCATTGACGGCATATCATCAAGCAAATTGGTCGGCCAGATCAACAACTATATGGTAGGGCTTGAAGAGGTGCTTTCTCCCACCATTGAGGGCAGCGATCTTTACAAAATCAACAACGCAAAGGCAGGAGAAGCCATCCATTGTGGTGAGGACACAATGGCGTTGTTTGCTGTGGCAGAAACTCTTCACAAGCTCACGGACGGGGCATACGATCCCACAATTTATCCCCTTGTTCGCCTTTGGAATTTTAGCGGGGACAAGTTTTCACACGTAGAAGGAAAAACACCTCCAACAGATGATGCAATAAGCAATGCGCTACGCCTTGTTGGATTTGACAAAGTGTTCGCAATAGACCACGTGGCAGGCACCGTTACAAAAAAACAGGGATATGACAATGCCATGGTGGACTTTGGAGGCATGGCAAAGGGCTATGCCGTTGACAAAGCCATGGACAGCTTGGACAAGAAAGCCCTCATAAACCTTGGGGGCAACATCGGGGCAATAGGCAAGGATTACACCATTGGCATCGGCAATCCCCGAGAGAGTGTCACCGCATATTACGGCTCATTCACTCTTTGTCAAGGTCAATTGATTTCAACCAGCGGCGACTACGAAAGATGCTTTTTCCACGAGGGAGAAAGATATCATCACATCCTCAATCCCGCCACAGGCAAGCCATCAAACAGCGGACTGATTTCTGTCAGCATAGTGTGCAGTGACGGAGCAGTTGGCGATGCATTGTCCACAGCGGTGATGGTGCTTGGGGCAGAAAAGGGCAAGGAAGTTGTTGCCCGCATAAGCAGTGTGCTTGGCCTTGACATCAGCGCAATTTTGATTTTTTCAGATCTCAGCTTTGAGGTTGTCGGGCAGATTGACTTTGTCAAAAAGGCATAAAATGATTGCGTTGGCAATTCTTTCAAAATCACACGAAAAGCAGTTTAAGACATAAATTTATGCATATAAACACTTTGTTATGAAAAATAAGCTCTTCAAAGACATATTCAAAAAGGGCGATATATTGATCGCTGTTGTGCTCATTGTGGCAGTCGTATTGACCGCCGTTTTTGCCACACGCACAGAGGAGAGCTTTGTTGAAATCTATGTGGACGGACACCTTGCATATCAACTTGATCTTGACGCAGACATTGTGGTTGACCTTGCTGACACCATCCACAAAATTGACCTTGTGGTTGAGGTCAAGGATGGCATGGTCAAGGTGACAGAAAGCAACTGCCCAGACAAATTGTGTGTTCATAGCAGTGCCGTGTCATCGGCAGGTGGCATGATCATTTGCTTGCCCAACAAGGTGGTTGTCAAGGTCACACCCAAGGAGGTTGATGCAATATCATGAAAAAGTCAGCCCCCAAGTTTACAATGAAAAACGTCAACGCAAAGCGAGTGGCACTCTCTGGCATTATGCTTGCTCTTGCGCTGATTGTCGCTTTGCTTGAAAGCATGATTCCGCCAATCGTGCCCATGCTCCCGTACGCCAAGTTGGGACTCACCAACGTGGTTCTCCTTGCATGCTTCTTGTTGGTGGGCGTGTGGGAAGGATACCTGGTGCTTGTCATCAAGTGTGTGCTGTCAGCGGTGTACGCAGGCAACATGGCAATGCTCCTTTGGTCATTGCCTTCAGCTCTTGTGGCATACACGGCAATGGTGTTGTTGCATCGCACAAAACTCTTTTCTGTGACTGGGCTGTCTGTGACGGGAGGCATGCTCCACAACTTCACACAAATCCTTGTTGCCACAATAGTGGTGGGCAAATCTGTGTTTTTCTATCTCCCTTACATGCTTTTGGCGGGAGGTGTTGCGGGGCTTGTGACAGGTGTCATATGCCACTTTGCCGTCAATGGACTCAAGGACAAAGTGTCTTTTGACCGCAACAAAGAAGAGTATTACAGCCAAAAGGATGAGGAGGATGGCGCAGAGGTAAAATGACGTTGTGGCAGAGCAAGACGCAGTAGACGTCAAATGATTAAGCAAAAAAATGCAAAATAAAAAGCACTCAAACGAGTGCTTTTTTTGTGTCCAAAAGTTTTAGGCAATTATGTTTGCAATAAACATTCCAAGATAGGACAACACCAGTATTGCAAGGCACATAAAGAAGGACAAGATCACAAAGAGGAAGGATAGGTGCGCAATGGGCTTGCATGCGTTTGCCCCTGCCACAGCAAGGATTGTGCCCGCTATGCTTGTGCCAATACCCAGCCAGCAGAGCAGTTTTTCTGCTTCAAGAACTGGCTTTCCAAAGGTGTCTGCCACCGAGTTGCCAACACTGCCAACAAAAAATGACAACGCCACAACAAGAGCAAGACAAAGAGCGACAATTGACAGAGCAAAGCCCACAAAGAGGACAACCTTTCTTGCTTTGGGTTGGCGATACACTTCGCTGCTATGGGTGTATGTGATTTTATCTTTTGCCATACCAATATTTTAATACACGCGGGCGCTTCTGTCAATAGCAGTTTTGATTGGTGCAAAAGATGGGAGCTTTGTTTGAGACCTGCACACCAATTGCAAGCAAGCCAGAGCTATTTCTCAATGAAAAAGTCAAACTCAAGGTCAAGGACGTATGGGTCAATCCCTCCAAAATTTCCACGGAAAATCCCTTGATTTGAAGGAGTGTTCACAAGGACGGAAACCCCTGTTATTGTTGAGGTAATGCCAACAATTTGACCAAGATTTTCAAGGGGTTTTGCAATTGTTCTATCCCCGTCTATCAGCAGGATCAAGTGAGAGTTTTCGCACGACACAGCCACCACAAAACCTTGTCTTGTTGGGGTCAGTTTGACCACCTTGTCAAAGGTCAACGTGTTGGTGGATGATGAGATTTTGTCAAGGTGTTTGCAATAGGTTTCCGTGACGCCGTTTCCAACAAACGACACCCCGTCACCACAGGGGAAAATCACTCCGTCCGTGGCGCCTTCAACCCCCTTTATGCCAACAACTTGAAAATTGCTGTCAAAAGAAAACATGGTGGGAGTTCCAGCAGAAACACCCAGCATAACGTAGTTGCAACTTGTGCTTGTTCCAGCTGTGATAATTTGCTTAAACGAAAGTTTATCTTGTGAGAACAACAACTTAAACCCTTTGTTTTGCTCAAACGAATATATCTTTACGTGGTCGTTTGCCCCTGCAACAACCATTTGACCGTTGGGGGTGTCAAAGCATTGGTGCAGGGCATCAACGTCTGTTTCAAGCACAAACGGACTGTGCTGTAGCGACATATTTTCAAGGATCTTCAGCTGACACAAATAGCCCTTTGATATGTAAAATAAGATGGGCTGAGTCCCGGACAAATACAGCTCGCCATCCGTCATCTCTGGCAGGTTTATTCGTGCGCTGATTTCGCCCAATGCGTTGAGCAAATACATTGATGCGCCACTATTGCTTTTGGCAAGCACAAGAAGCCCGGATGCTGTCAAAACTCCGTCAAGATAGTCCTCGTCAGACAAGTGATTTATTCTTTCAACACCATTGCCAATTACAGCCACGGACAGCCCTGTTTTGCGCATGTCAAACTCAACGGATTTTGAGCTGAATATGGCAAGCCGTTTTCCTTGGTAATTGTGCACGGCATGCAAGGTGTCATCCCCCTCTCCGCCAAAGTGAGTGACGCCCATTCCGTCAATGATTTCGTAGGGGCGAGGCAGAGTGGTGTAGTAAGGCACGTGGGGAAGAGTTTGATTTGTGTCCGGCACCCCATCTTCAACAGAGGGCACGTCCACCACGTCATCTGCGGTTGCTTGATCGTTTGATTTTTTTACGTATAGTGCATCATAGAGCAGATAACTGCCCACGGCAACAGAGCACAGCACCACTATGGCAAGCCATTTTGCGATTGTTTTTTGTTTTTGCATTTTTCACCTCGGCTTATGCTATCACGTATGACGGCAACAATTTTTCCGTTGGTGTCGCCGTAGGTGCTTTTCATTGGTGGAGAGTGGAGTGTTTTGTCAATTTCTTCTGGCAGGTTGTCAAGATTGTTTTCGTACAGCACTCTGCCACCCATAGATTTGGCAAGGAGGGCGTTGTCAAGCTGATCTCCCCTTGACACGCCTTTGGGCAGAGGCACAAATAGGGCTTTTTTGCATAGAGCAGACAGTTCAGCCACGGCGGTGGCTCCTGCCCGCGACAGCACCACGTCGCTGACAGCGTATAGTGACGCCATGTCATCAGCATAGGGCAAGGGGATATATTTGTCCGTTCTTTTGGGAGGAGTAAAGTTTTTGTTGCCGTATAGGTGCACCACCGTAAAGGACTTTGTGAGAGTGGAGAGGTGTTTTACAACGGCGTTGTTCAAAGCAGTTGCGCCAGAAGATCCACCCATCACCAACAACACCGTGTCGTTTTGAGGGATGTTCAACCCTCTGCGTGCTGTGACTTTGTTCTTTGAAAACAGCTCTTGACGGAGAGGAATCCCCACACACTCTCCCTTTGTGGTGGGGTTGGACGTAAGCATACGTCCGCCCATAAGTTTGCCAATTTTGTTGGCAAGCCCAAAGGACAAGTCGGACTCGTGGCATAGGAGAGGGGTTTTGCCGTGAGCAAGGACAAGGGGCAGGGACACGTAGCCACCCTTTGCAAAAATGAGAGATGGTTCAATCTGTTTTAACAACTTTTTTGCGTTGATTATTGAGCGCGTCAAAACGATTGGGATTGACAGATTGTTTTTGACTGCCTTCAAAGACAACCCGCGGACAAGCTTGACCACGGGCAGAGAGTGGTATTCAATGCCAAGGGGAGAGGTGAGCCGTCTTTCAATGGTGTCGCCCTCGCCACCTACGTACACAACTTCAAAGCCCTCTTGCTGAAGAGAGGGTATTAGGGCAAGATTTGGATACACGTGTCCTCCCGTGCCCCCTCCCGTCAAAATAATTTTTTCCATAGCAAATATTATGCCCACAAAGTCAAAAAGGTTTCTTTGCTCATCAAAGGTTTTGTGGCATATTCCGCAAATGTATATTGATTTTTGAGTTTGGCCGTGTTAAAATCAATTTATATGAAAGAAAGGGCGTGTGCCCACACAGGAGAGATTATGAGAACAGAAAAATTTAAGAGTTTTGACGGAACAGTGTTGCAATGCTATCTTTGGGACGACGTGAGAAGCCCCAAGGGCGTTGTGCAAATCGCACACGGCATGGCAGAGCACGCAAGAAGATATGACAACTTTGCATCCTTCCTCAACAAAAACGGATATATTGTTTTTGCAGATGACCATCGTGCCCACGGCATGACCTCAACCAAGCAAAGCACAAAGGGAGTCAAGGGCTATCACAAGGGCGACATCTATTTTGACACCGTCCGTGATGAAGTGGCAATCACGGCCCACCTCAAAGAGAGATATGGTCTCCCCGTCATCTATCTTGGACACAGCTATGGCTCAATGGTTGGACAACGTTACGTTGAAATGAGCCCCGCAGTTGACGGAGTAATTCTTTCTGGTTCAGCAATGATGAAGGGCGCATTGCTCAGCGCAGGCGCAGCCATCTCCAAGCTCCAATACAAAATCAGAGGTGGAGAGGTCAAGGCAGACCTTCTTGACAAGATGAGCTTTGGATCATACAACGCACCCTTCAAAAAGGAAGGTTCTTTTGCTTGGCTTTCAAGAGATAAGGAACAAGTCAAAAAATACATCTTTGACGAGCAATGTGGCTACGTTATGTCCATCTCATTCTTCAAGCATTTCTTGAACGGACTCAAAGCAAGCTACAAACCTGAAAATCTTGGTGCAATCAACAAGGATTTGCCCATTGCAATCTTCTCTGGCGACAAGGACCCCGTTGGTGGCAACGGCAAACTTGTGACAGCCCTCTACGACCAATACAAAAACCTTGGTGTCAAGGACGTGAGCATCAAACTCTATCCCGATGCACGTCATGAAATCATCAATGAAATCAACAATGCCGAAGTGTATCAAGACATCCTTGATGCCGCCAACAAAATGCTTGGCTGAATCATAATCAAAAATATAGACAAATCCCACGGTAATCCGTGGGATTTTTTATATAAATAATTATATTTGGTTGTGCGCACCGCTTGAAATCTACAACATCTTGTGATATAATGAATTATATTTATGTTTGCGTGCGCCTTGTGTGCGTGCGCAAAGTGGCAACAACAATTTTGGAGTTTTTTATGGCAACAACAAAAGGTTACAATGCAGAACAGATTCAAGTCCTTGAGGGGCTTGATGCGGTGCGTAAGCGTCCCGGCATGTACATTGGTACAACAGGCAACAAAGGGCTTCACCACATACTTTGGGAAATCATTGACAACAGCGTTGACGAGGTGGCAAACGGATTTGGCGATACGGTCAAAATTCAGCTTCTTGACGATTGCGTTGCTCGTGTCAGCGACAACGGCAGAGGCATGCCCGTTGACAAACATCCCAAGCTTAAAATAAGCGGTGTTGAAGTCATCTTCACTCAACTTCACGCAGGCGCAAAGTTCAACAACGATCAATATTCATTTTCTGGCGGTCTCCACGGCGTTGGCGCATCCGTGACCAACGCACTCAGCGAGTGGCTGTACGTTGAAGTGGCAAGAGACGGCAATTTGTATAGAGCAGATTTCCACTCACCCACCCTTGCAAGTGGCAAGGTCAAGAGTGGCGTTGTCAAAAATCCTTTGACACTTATGGGCAAAACCAAGGAGCAGGGCTCACGAGTCACCTTCAAGCCCGACGAGCGCATTTTCAAGGGCGAAAAGTTCAACTATGACGTCATCGCAAGCCGTATGCGCTACGTTGCATATCTCAACAAGGGCATGACCATTGTCCTTGAGGACCTTCGTATGCCCCTTGACGGTGGCACCGAAAAGAGTGACACTTTCTGCTACAAGGGAGGCATTGCAGATTACGTTCAATTCCTCAACGAAGGCAAAAACGTCCTTTACGACAAGCCCCTCTACGTGGAGGCAAAGGAGCAGAACTTTGAGGTGGCGGTTGCCGTGCAACACACCGATGGATACACAGAAAACATCTACTCATACGTCAACTCAATCCCCACAGCCGAAGGTGGCACACACGAGGTTGGATTCAAGAGCGCTGTCACAAGAGTTTTCAACGAGTTTGCAAGAAAGCACAATATCTTGAAGGAAAAGCAAGCCAACCTGCTTGGAGAGGATTTTAGAGAAGGCATGGTGGCAGTCATCACCGTCAAGATGCAAAACGTCCAATTTGAAGGTCAAACCAAGGGCAAACTTGGCAACCCCGAAGTAAGACAAAAGGTGGAAACCTTGGTCAGCGAGCAACTTGAAGAGCTCCTTCAAATGAGGGGCTACAAGGCCAGCGCAGAAAAGATCATCTCCAAGGCAATGGGAGCAGCACGCACCCGTGAGGCAGCCAAAAAGGCGAAGGACATTGCCCGTCAACAAAACAAGCTCAACGGAGCAAACCTTGTGGGCAAGCTGTCAAGCTGTTCTGGCAGAAACTACGAAATCAACGAGTTGTTTATTGTTGAGGGCGACAGCGCAGGCGGAAGCGCAAAGCAAGCCCGTGACAGAAGTTTTCAAGCAATATTGCCACTACGTGGCAAACCCCTCAATGTTGAAAAGGCCCCTCTTGAAAAGATCCTTGCCAACGAGGAGATTTCAACCATAATCAGCGCCCTTGGCACAGGCATTGAGCCCGCCTTTGACATCAGCGGACTCAAATATGACAAAGTCATCATCCTTGCTGACGCAGACCAAGACGGCGCACACATCAGAGCCCTTTTGCTCACTTTCTTCTTCCGCTATATGCGTCAACTCATCACGGAAGGCCACGTGTACATTGGCATGCCTCCTCTTTATAAGTTGCAAAAGAAGGATGAGATCCTTTACTGCTATGATGACGCAGCCCTTGAAGAAGGTCAAAAGCGCATGGGCAAAACCGCCCTCCTTCAACGCTTCAAAGGTCTTGGCGAGATGAACCCCGAGCAACTTTGGGACACCGCAATGGACCCTGCCAAGCGTTCACTTACAAGAGTGACCATTGAGGATGCAGCGGCGGCGGACAAGCGCATCACTGTCCTTATGGGCGATGACAGCTCAATAAGAAAGGACTACATCTACAGATATGCAGATTTCAACAAAATAGATTCCTTCAAAATCAAGGCGGAGGACTAAGATATGGCAAAGAAAAAACAAAAAGAGATAGTGTACAGCAGCGCCGTATATGACGTGGCCTTTGAGGAGGTCATGCACAACTCCATGTTGCCCTATTCAGAGAACGTCATTCTTGACCGTGCTCTCCCAAGAGTAGAGGACGGCTTGAAGCCCGTTCAACGCAGAATATTGTACTCAATGTACGAGATGGGCATCACTCCCGACAAGCCCTACAAGAAATGTGCAAGAATAGTTGGCGATTGCCTTGGCAAATATCATCCCCACGGCGACAGCTCTGTGTACGGCGCACTTGTGCGTATGGCACAACCTTTCTCAATGGGCATGAAGCTTGTTGATGGCCACGGAAACTTTGGCTCAGTTGACGGAGATGGGGCGGCGGCAATGCGTTATACAGAAGCCCGTATGGCGCCTCTCGCCCTTGAACTTTTGAGAGATTTGGACAAGGAGACCGTGTCTTGGGCCCCCAACTTTGACGATAGTTTGGAGGAGCCCACCATTTTGCCGGGCAGATTTCCAAACCTGCTTGTAAACGGCGCAAACGGCATTGCCGTTGGCCTTGCAACCAACATCCCCACTCACAATATGGCAGAGAGCATTGACGCAGTTGTTGCCATGATTGACAACCCCAGCATCACAACGGCAGAACTCCTCAAAGTGTTCAAAGGCCCAGATTTCCCCACAGGTGGATTTATTGTGCCCGTTGACAGTCTTGAATCCATATATGAAACAGGCAAGGGCAGGATCAAGATTCGCTCACGCTTGCACATTGAGGATGATGACAACGGCAAAAAGAACATTGTCATCACAGAGCTTCCTTATCAAGTCAACAAGGCAGAACTGCTCACAAAAATAGCCGACCTTCGTGAAGCCAACAAAGAGCTGCTTTCTGGCATAAGCGATATCGTTGACGAAAGCGACAAGCAGGGTATGCGTGCAGTCATCAAGCTCAAAAAGGACGCTCCCGTTGACAAAATCGTGGCTTTCCTCATGAAAAAGTCCAACCTTGAAATTGGCTACTCTGTCAACATTGTGGCAATTGCAGGAGGCAAGCCCGAGCAACTTGGACTCCGTGACATATTGAAGTATTACATTGCATATCAGCGAGAAATCATTGTCAAGCGCACCACCTTTGACCTCAAAGCAGCAAAGGCAAGAGCAGAGATTGTCAAAGGTCTGCTTGTTGCCATAGCCAACATTGACGAGGTCATTGCCATCATCAAAACCAGCGAAACAACCGCCAAGGCCAAGGCAACTCTTCGTGAAAGGTTTGACCTCAGCGATGAGCAGGCACAAGCCATCCTTGACATGCGCCTCAAAGCCCTTGCCCGCCTTGAAGTAGGCAAGCTTGAGGAGGAACTGCAACGCCTTGAAAAACTCATTGCAAAGCTCACGGCCATCCTGGGCAGCAAAGCAAAGCAATTTGCAGTGGTCAAGGAGGAAATCCTTGAAATCAAAAAGAACAACCCCTCTCCCAGACTTTCGGTCATACTTGGAGCAGAGGATTTGGGCAAAGTTGAACTGCCCACCGCAGAAGAGGCAGTTGCCTATCGTGAAGGCGTGTTTGTGTTGAACGATGCAGGCACCATCAGATTTATGTCACAAAAGAGCTATTCAATTGCTCTCAAGGATATGTCACAATACGGCGAGGCGGAACTGCCCAAGCAAGTGCTCCACGTCAACAACAAAGGACACCTTTTCGCCTTCACAAACAAGGGCAATCTTGTTAAGATTGACGTCACGTCTCTCCCCGAAAAGAGATGGCGTGAAAAGGGAGTGACCATCGGCTCATTGAACCCCGAAGTCAGTGCGGGAGAAAGCGTGGTCAAGGCATTCTTTTTTGACTCAACTCCTGTGGGTGAATTCCTGTTCTTCACAAAGCAAGGCATGGTCAAGCGCACAGACGTCACCGAGTACACCACAACAAAAGCGTTTGTTGGCGCAATCATCTTGGGCGAGGGCGACACCCTCATTTCAGTTGAATTGGTTGACGATGAAAAGAACGTGTTTGAGGTCACCGCAGACGGACAATGCTTGCTGTACAATCCTCTTGAAGTTCCTCTCCAAGGCAGAAAAGCAGGAGGCGTGAAGGGCGTCAAGCTTGGAGATGGCGACAGCATCGTATTTGGCGGACTCATTGAGGAGGAGGGCGAAGTGGTTGTCGTCACCACAACCGGCTATACAAAGCGTGTCATATCCTCCACCCTTGAACCCACGTCAAGATATCTCAAAGGGGTCAAGATTGTTGACCTTGACAAGAGCAAAGTCAAGTACGTCAACGTGGTCAAAGACCCTTATGATATAGCCATTGTCACCGGTGGCAAGACCTACGTCGTCAACACCGAGGACATCCGCATTGACACAAGAACAACCAAAGGCAAGCAACTATACAAAACACCCGTGACACTTGTCACAAAAGTAAGCGAATAATAGGACGGACATTATGAAACAGGTTGGATTTGACAAAAATTTGTATATGCAAAAGCAATCCGAGCAAATTCTTGAAAGAATAAAGCTCTTTGACAAGCTCTATCTTGAATTTGGCGGAAAACTCTTTGACGACTTGCACGCAACACGTGTGCTCCCCGGCTTTGACAAGGGGGCAAAAATAAAGCTTTTGCAAAACCTCAAAGACCAAGCAGAACTCATCATTTGCATAAATGCAAACGACATTGAACGCAACAAAATTCGTGCAGACTACGGCATCACCTACGGCAGCGAAGTGGAGCGTATGATTGACAACATTTCATCTCTTGGCATCTACATCAACTGTGTGGTCATCACAATGTTCCAAGAGCAAAAAACAGCCCTTGCTTTCAAGTATAAGCTTGAAAATCGTGGGGTAAAAGTTTACGTCCACCGTCCTACAATGGGATATCCCAACGACATTGACGTCATAGTTTCTGATGAGGGCTATGGCGCAAATCCCTACATTGAAACAACAAGGAAGCTTGTTGTGTGCACAGCTCCCGGACCGGGTAGCGGAAAGCTTGCCACCTGCCTCGGCCAACTCTATCATGACCAAAAGAGAGGCATCAAGGGTGGCTATGCCAAGTTTGAAACCTTCCCCATTTGGAACTTGCCCCTGTCACACCCCGTCAACGTGGCATACGAGGCAGCCACAGCAGACCTCAAAGACGTCAACAAGATTGACCACTTCCACCTTGAAGCTTACGGCAAGATGGCGGTCAACTACAATCGTGACATTGAGGTGTTCCCCTTGGTCAAGAGCATCCTTGCCAAGATCACGGGAGGGGAGTGCATTTACAACTCTCCCACAGACATGGGCGTCAATATGGCTGGATATTGCATCACAGACAATGACGTTTGCGTTGAAGCATCCAAGCAAGAGGTTCTTCGCAGATATTACAAGGCAAGATGCGACTACAAAAATGGCCAAGGCACCAAGGGCACCATTGAAAGATTGCACGCTTTGATGTCCCGTCTTGGAGTGTCTGCCAATGACAGAAAGGTCATTGCAAGCGCCCTCATCAAAAACCAAATTGCAGACGGCAAAGGTGCGGTGGCCATTGAGCTTGGTGACGGACAAATTGTCACAGGCAGAAACACAAAGCTTATGTCAGCATCGGCAGCTGCGGTGTTCAACGCAGTCAAGACCCTTGGCAAAATTGACGATGACATTGACCTCATTGCCCCTGTTGTCATTGAGCCCATCATCTCATTGAAGTCAAAGGTGCTCCATGAAAAGCACACCCCGCTCTCACTTGAAGAAGCATTGCTTGCACTTTCTGTGTGCGCTGCAACCAATCCTCTTGCAGCAAAGGCGGTCAAAAAGCTTGAACAGCTTGAGGGCTGTGAAGCACACTCATCACACATGCTCTTCAAGTCAGATGAAAACCCCTTGCGCAAGCTTGGCATCCATCTCACCTGCGAGCCGGAGTTTCTTGACAACAATCTCTTTATCAATTAATAAAATCGCACAATCGCAACTTTATCAATAGATCAATCGGAGATAAAGTGCTTGTTTTATAAAAAAACGGTAAACCCGAAACATAGTGAGGTATCTATGCAAGTTAAACAAAGAAATGAAATTGACAGCAAGTTCAAGTGGCATCTTGAGGACATCTTTGAAAGCAACGATGCTTGGGAAGAAGCATTTTTTGCCACAGAAGAACTCATCCCTCAAATCGCCAAATATAACGGTCAACTGACCACCAACGACAACATCTTTGATTGTCTTATACTCACCACCAGAATTGGTCATGAGCTTTCTCGCCTCTATCAATACGCAAGAATGCGTCGTGATGAGGACTCTCGTGAAACAGTGTATCAAGGCATGACAGACAGAGCAGAAATGCTCCTTGTCAAGTTCAGTTCACTTTCATCATTCATTTCACCCGAGCTCACCGCACTCCCCATTGAAAAGCTTGAGGAGCTCCGTGACAGCAAAAAGTTCAGCGACTATTCAGTCACTTTTGAGGAGCTCATCCGTGACAGAAACATAACCCTCTCAAAGAAGGAAGAAAAGCTCCTCAGTGAAATGCGCTTGTTCAGCGGAAACGCACAAGAAGTGTTCACCATGTTTGACAACGCAGACGTCAAGTTCCAACCCATTGAAAATGAAAGTGGCGACAAAATTGAAATGAGTCACGGCGTCTATTCAATGATGATGCAAAACCCCAATCAAGAGATGCGCAAGAAGGCCTTTGAAAGCATGTTCAACGCCTACAAAGATTACATCAACACCCTTGCAGTCAACTATGGTGGCAACGTCAAAAAGAATTGGTTTTATGCCAAAGTGAGAGGATTCAACACCGCTCTTGACTACTCAATGTACAATGAAAACGTGCCCGCAACTTGCTATAAGCAACTTCTTGCAGCGGTGGACAAGGGCACGGCACCTCTCCACAGATATATTGCACTCAGAAAGAAGCTTCTTGGCATTGACCTCAACATGTATGACCTTCACGTGCCCATCATCAAGGAGCAAAACCTTGCACTCCCTTACGGCGAGGCAGTTGAAACAGTCAAGGAAGCATTGAAGGTTATGGGCAAGGAGTACAGTGACATATTGGCATCAGCATTCAACGACGGCTGGGTTGACGTGTATGAAAACAAGGGCAAGAGAAGTGGTGCATACAGCTGGGGATGCTACGGTGTCCACCCCTTTGTGCTCCTCAACTATCACGAAACCACCCACGACATCTTTACAATCGCTCACGAAATGGGCCACGCACTCCACTCATATTATTCCAACGCAAACCAATGCGAAGAGAAGGCGGGCTACAAGATTTTTGTGGCAGAGATTGCATCAACAGTCAATGAAGTGCTTCTCCTCAAACATCTCTTAAAGACGGCAACAGGCGAGTTTAGAAAGTATCTCCTTTCATACTATCTTGACATGTTCCGCACAACTTTGTTCCGTCAAACAATGTTCTCCGAGTTTGAAGTGGCAGCACACACAATGGTTGAAAACGGCGTGCCCGTCACGGCAGACGCCCTTTCAAACGCCTATTATGAACTCAACAAAAAGTATTATGGCGATGCAGTCAACCACAACGATCTCATCCGTTACGAGTGGGCACGCATCCCTCACTTCTACAGAAGCTATTACGTCTACAAGTACGCCACAGGCATAACAACCGCTGTCACCATTGCAGACAACATCTTGACCTACGGCGAGGAGTACTTTGCAAAATATCGCAAATTCCTCAGCGCAGGCGGATCACTTGCACCTCTTGACATCATCCGTCTTGCAGACGTGGATCTTGAAACCTCCGCCCCTTACGAGAAGGCGATGAGCGAATTTGACAAAACCCTCAAGGAACTTGAATCACTTGTCTAAAACGTTGATTTTGATAATATTGCTGGCGCTGACGTTCACTCTTGTGGCATGCAATGAAGTTGAGCCCAGCAACAGCACCTATGGTGTATATTTGAAGTCCGCCAGCGTAGAGGACGGAGTGTGCACCGTGCGCCTTTCAAGGAGCGCAAAGGGTGACTCCCTTGGGGAGTCGCAGATTGTGGTTGAAGGAGAGGAGGACCACTTTTTCACCCACTACGTTTACAGCGTAACCTTTGACGGCGAAGCAATATTTTGTGCCGTGGAGCAACTCCTCACCCAAGATGGCACAATCTTGGACGGAGCAGAATATTCCACTTTGAAAATAGTCTATGACTATGATACAATCTACAAATCAATAAAAAGCGATGGTGTACACACCAAGTCGGGCAGGACCAACACCCATTCATTTGAGGTGTCAAAGGGGGATTTTGAGGTGCATCTCAACAGGCAAACTCCCCGTCAATCAACCTGGTACGCCGTGCTAATAGGCGGGGCTGTGGCAACCGTTGTTGCATTCAGCATAGCCCACTTGGTCAGAGGAAAATATGGCAGAAAAACCCAAGAAAACTGAAAGAAAAAACCTGCGCGCAATGCCCAACAACGTTGAGGCGGAACAAAACGTCCTTGGAGCACTTCTCATTGACGACAAAATGGCAGATGAAATTATGCCCGTGCTCCATGAAGATGACTTTTTTGTGAGCCAAAACCGCATAATCTACTCTGCAATGCGTGAGCTCAACGAGCAATCCAAGCCCATTGACACCGTGTCTGTTGCAGACAAACTTGAAGTTCAAGGCAAACTTGACGAGGTTGGAAGCATAGATTATCTCAACTCTCTTGCAATGGGAGTTGTCAGTTCTGCAAACGCCAAATACTATGCAGAAATCATCAAGCGTGACTCTTTGACAAGACAAGTTATCGGCGCAGGCAACGACATCTTGGAATTTGCCTATTCCTGTGAGGATGGAGCAGATGCTCTTGGCAGAGCAGAGCAACTCATCTTCAAGATTGGCGAGGACAAGGGGGACAAAGGCCTCGTCAAAGCAGACGATGCTCTCACTCAAGCATTCAAAAACATCTCTGACGCTCAATCAGGCAACACCCCCACAAACTTGATTTTTACTGGTTTCACCGCCCTTGACAGAAAGACAAAGGGCTTGAAGCCGGGCAACTTTGTCATCCTTGCAGCCCGTCCCGGTGTTGGCAAAACCGCCCTTGCACTCAACATTGCCGTCAACTGTCTTTTGAAGGACAAGACCGTTGCCGTGTTCAATATGGAAATGACAGGTCCCGAACTTGTCAAACGTATGCTTGCATATCTTTCTGGCGTCACTTTTGAAGAAATGGACGTGAGAGGACAACTCAGCGATGACGCAGTTGCCAAAATCTACAAGGCATACACAACACTCCTTTCAAAGAAGTTGTTCATTGACGACTATTCAATGAACCGCCCCTCCGACATCCTGTCAAAGTGTCGCAGACTCAAGCGTGAACAAGGCCTTGATCTTGTCATCGTTGACTACTTGCAACTTATGGAAGCAGACTCAAAGGGCAGAGCATCCGAGTCAAGACAAAATGACGTCAGCACGATGTCACGTCAGCTCAAGGTGTTTGCCAAGGAACTTGGCGTGCCCATCCTTGCATTGTCACAAATGTCTCGTGGTGCAGAAAAGGAGGGCAGAGTGCCTCAACTCAGCGACCTTCGTGACTCAGGCGCAATTGAACAAGACGCCGACATGGTCATGTTCCTTCACGATCCCAGCAAGGTTGATGAAAACTTGCCCAAAGATGAAATCTTGCTCCTCATCCGCAAGAATAGAAGTGGCTCTATTGGCGAAATCAAGCTTCATTGGGAGGGCAACACAACCACCTTCCGTGAGATTGATGATGCAGGGGCAGTCAGAGAGTTTGACACTCCCGTTGTCAAGGCCGAGCCCACCACACTCACAGAGGTTGAGGACACAGGCAGTCCAATGCCTTTCCAAGAGCTTGCAGGGGACTTCAATGAAGTGCTCACCACAGAGGTTTTGCCCTTTGATGATGACGACATGGAATACGTTGACGAAGGAGACGAACTTCCTTTTTAATCAAACCAAACAAAAAAACAGGACACAACGCAACGTTGTGTCTTTTTTTTTCATAGAGATTGACGCATATTCATATATATAAATATGTTTGTAGATGAAGTAAAAACCAAGCTTGGCATAGAGGATATTTGTGGCTTTTCGGTGACAATATTTGAGGACAAACACGTTGTGATTGAGGGGATAAAAAAGCTTGTTTTCAAGGGAGAAGAAGAGGTCAAATTCCGCAGTAAAAACAAAGGGATTTCTGTGAGGGGAAAGGGGCTCAAACTGAAAGAATTGGGCAATGGAAACGCCATTGTTTCTGGCATTGTTTTGGGGGTGGATTATGATTGAAAACAAGTATTCTAACCTGCTGAAATTGAAAAAATCAAAGGCAAAATCTGCGCCAAGAAACAGCGCAAATTACCTTGACAAAAGGGCAAGCTTTTTCACAAAAAATCACGCTGTGTCGGTTGATGAAAACCTGCGCCCATCCCCCAATTTTGATCCCAGAGATGAAAGCCGTCAAAAAAGAGATGTTCTTGACTCCTTGACGTCACGTTTTGGCACAGACCAATATAGAGTTGAAGGGGGCAATAGGAGTGCTCTAATCAATGGTCTTATGAGTGTGACGACAGTCAAAAATCTGCACTATGATGAGGGCTCTTTGGGCTTTTTTGCTCCCCGAAAACATCGTGCCGAAATTATTGCATTAATAAATACTTTATGTTATAATCACACTATAGTTGGCACAAGGAGCATCCCTGCCTCTCTGATTTCCGTCCTAAAAAGGACGGGGTTGGTTGTAGGGTTGTTTTGTGCTGTATGCGTTTTTTGTCTGTACAACAGCTTTGTTTGGAGTGTTCAAACAGAGGGTGTGGGCGATGGCGCAATGGACGTGCTTTCACGCCACGGCGTGAGAGTTGGAGGGCGCTCCATTGACATTGACGCAGTTGAGAGAGATTTGCTCTCTCTTGACGGAGTTGCCTTTGCGTCCGTAGAGAAGCGTGGCACGCGCGTGTACGTCCGTGTTGTGAGCGAGCTTGCACCTGACGCCTACGTGGACGTGGGCGCAGGCCCGGTGACTGCTTCTTTTGACGCAGTTGTCACAAGAGTGATTGTGTTTTCTGGCACTGCGGAAGTCAAGGTTGGGGATGTTGTCCAAAAAGGACAAACTCTCATTGGAGAATATCATCTCAAAGGGGAGGACAAAATTCCAGCGGTGGCCTCTGGCCAAGTCTATGGCGAGAGGGTTGTCACGGTGGAGAGGTTTTTCCCCGACAAGTATATGGGGTACAGTGGAGAGCAACAAACCATCTCACGCATTAGCGTATTTGGCAATGCAAAGCCCCCAAAGCCACCCTATGAGCACTATGCTGTGAAGGTGTCACACTCAAAAAACAACTTTTTCATCCCCTACGAGTTGACCAGCTGGACTTTTTTTGAAGTGACCTTGCTTGCCAACAATCTTGATGACAAAGGGATGATTGACCGTGCCTATGGCGAGGTCATTGCAAACAACAATTTTGAAAAGGTGATTTCAACCCACTCATCTGTTGAGAGGGTGGAGGGAGGCCACCTTGTCACAATCCAACTGACAGTGGAGGAAAAACTGTAAGTGAAAATTTCAAGAGACAGACATTTTGACGACTACGACACTTTGGTCACCATATTTGGGGAGTTGGACGGCAACTTGAGCAGAATTGAGGAGGCCTTTGACGTCAAAATTTTTGCAGGCAGTTCTGTGATGAAAATCACCGGAGAGGAAAAGGACGTATATGACGCCATCTCCGCCATTGACGCCATTGAAACCTTGTCAAAAAGAGAAACCTTGACAAAGCAACAGATCAACATGATCTGCGACAGCGTCAAGAGTGGACACGTTGCATCTCTTGGGGATCTTTTGGGCACGGTGGCAATCACAGCAAAGGGCAAGGTCATTCGCCCCAAATCCTTGGGACAAAAGGAGTATGTTGACGCCATACGCAAAAACAAAATTGTTTTTGGCATAGGTCCTGCGGGCACGGGCAAAACCTATCTTGCCGTTGCCCTTGCAGTCAGCGCCTTGAAAAGCCATGACGTTGAAAGGATAATCCTCACACGTCCTGCCGTTGAAGCGGGAGAAAAGCTTGGTTTCCTTCCCGGCGATTTGGCAGAAAAGGTAGACCCTTATCTTCGCCCCATATACGATGCACTTCAAGACACAATGGGCGGGGACAGCTACATCAAGGCCATTGAGCGTGGAAGCATTGAGATTGCTCCTCTTGCCTACATGCGTGGTCGCACGTTGTCAAACAGCTTCATCATCCTTGACGAAGCACAAAACACCACACGTGAACAAATGAAGATGTTTCTCACCCGCATGGGCGAGGGCAGTAAGATTGTTGTCACAGGTGACGTGACTCAGATTGACCTCCCTCATCACGTAACCAGCGGAATGAAGGACGCAGTCAAAGTGCTTGAAGGCATCCAAGACATTGCCTTCATCCGCCTTGATCATCGTGACGTTGTAAGGCACGAGCTTGTGTCTCGCATCATACGCGCGTACGAGCAGGCGGACAAGGAGCGCGAGGACAACAAAACAAATGAGAAAACTGACAAATAGCTTTGCTATTCAAGAGAGATAATTATGATTGACGACATCAAAGATTTAAGTTTGATTCAAAAACAAAAGAAACTGAAGCGCAGAAGTCTTTCTTCTGCATTTTGGAAAACCTTTCCTCTGGCATTTGTTGCATCAGTGGGCATGAGTCTTTTTGGCATCATGATAACAGGGGAGTTTCTTGAGGCGTTTACCATTGCAAGAGCATTTGAAACGGCGGGCAGAATTGCCACCTCTGTGTTCATCATGATTGCAATGTTCTTTTCAGTGCACAGCTTTGCTCATGAGGAGAAATTTCTTGTGCGCAACTTCACACTTGTCACCATAATTGTGGCAATGACCTATATGGCATGCATGGCAACGGTGTATTTCTTCAACGTTTACATCATGCCTATATCCCTTGTGTCGCTGATTCTTTTGGTGCTGACCAACCGTAAGACAAGTCTTATTGCCACCTGCGGGACAGCCCTTTTCATCCTCATATCATTCATATCCCCCAACAAGCTTGAAACCACGCTCAACATCTACGGCATCATTGCCTCAATAGTGTGCAACTTGGTGGCAGCAGTATGCGTCAACTCATTGGCGTCAAAGCACTACACAAGACTCAAGTTTTTGGTTATGAGTGCTGTGGCTGCTTTTGTGTCTGTGCCCCTTGTTGTCATCACAACTCTTGCAATTGGAGACGTGTCACTTAACATTGTCTACAACCTTGCATGGTCTTATGGTGGAAACGTTGGAGCAGTGCTTCTTTCATTGCCCCTATGCGCAATCTTTGAAGGGATATTCAACATTGCAGACGACTTCAAGCTCAATGAGCTGACGGCCCTCTCACATCCTCTCCTCAAACGCCTTGCAAGTGAAGCACCCGGCACCTTCAACCACTCCCTTGTGGTTGGCAACTTGGCAGAGGCCTGTGCAGAAGCAATTGGAGAAAACCCCCACCTTGCAAGATGTGCCGCATATTATCATGACGTTGGCAAGCTCAAGGCCCCCGTTTATTTCTCCGAAAACCAATCCAACTACAACCCTCACGATGAGCTCATTCCCGAGGTCAGCGCCAGCATGATCACGTCACACACTCTCTTTGGAGAAATCCTTGCCAAAAAATATCGTTTGCCCAAGGAAATCATCAGCATTTGCAGAGAGCACCATGGCACAACTCCCGTTGGATATTTTTATCGCAAAGCACTTTCTCTCACAGAGGACGGCGATTTGCCCTCTGTTGACTACGTATATTCTGGCCCCAAACCTCAATCAAAGGTTGCTGCCATCATCATGATTGCAGACACCATTGAGGCAACTTGCAGATCATTTATGCCTGACGTCAAAGAGGAGTTTGTGGCAATGGTTGATCGCCTCGTTGGCGAAAAGCTCAACCTTGGTCAATTTGACGAGTGCCCCATTACCCTTGACGACCTCAACAAAATCAAGGAGACAATCATTGACGTTCTGCCCAGCGTGCATCACAGCAGAGTGTCCTACGACAAGAGAAAATGACAAACTTCGCAGGAGCAAAGCTCAAGGAAAAATCCCTTATGAAAAGGGTGGAGAAGGCAGTCTTTGACAAGCTTGGTCAGCCCAACTTTTTCATCACAGACATTGCGGTGGTTGACGAGGACACAATCCGCCAGTACAACCGTGAAACTCGTGGGATTGATGCTGTGACTGACGTGCTCAGCTTCCCCTATTTTGACAAGCTTCATCTCCCCGTGTGCGAGGATGAGTTTTTGGACAGCGACAGAGTCAAGGGCAGAGTGTGTCTTGGAAGCATAATGATATGCAGAAAGCGTGCAGAGGAGCAGGCAAGAGAGTACGGCCACTCCATAGAAAGAGAAATGGGCTTTTTGACCTGCCACGGCTTTTTGCACATATTGGGCTTTGACCACGTGGTGCCCGAAGATGAAAAAGTGATGTTCCCTCTTCAAGAAGAAATCATGTCAAGCATTGGACTTGAACGAAAATAAACACAACGAACAAAAGAAATGAAATCAGGATTTATTTGCATTACGGGCCTTGCAAACGCAGGCAAATCAACTCTCATCAATTCACTTGTTGGCGAAAAGGTGGCCATAGTATCTTGGCGTCCTCAAACCACAAGAAACAAAATCCTCGGCATCGTCAATGGCGAAAAGGGCGGTGAGAACTTTCAAATGGTGTTCATTGACACACCGGGCATTCACAATGCAAAAAATCATCTTGGGGACTATATGATGAAGTCCGTTGAGGTGGGGCTCAAAGACGTGGACGGCATACTCTACGTCATAGACGCAGGCAAGGGCATTCAAAGAGAGGACTATGAGTTCATTGAAAAACACGCAGATACCAAACCGCTCATAGTTGTCCTCAACAAAGAGGACGCTGTCACCAAAGTGACAATGCTTGACGCCATTCAAAAACTGACTGCATTCCCTCAAGTGAAGGCAGTTGTTCCTGCCAGCGCAAAGAAAGGCGAAAACCTTGAACCCATAATGGACGAGCTGTTTGCACTTCTCCCCGATGGCGTGCAAATGTTCCCAGAAGAGATGTTCACAGACAGCAGTATGCGCTTTATGGCGGCGGAGACCATCCGTGAAAAAGCTCTCTATCTTCTTGACAAAGAGATTCCCTACGGCATTGGCGTGTACATCAACAAGTTTGAAATGCGTGAAGACAAGCCCATCTATGAAATAGATGCAGACATCGTGGTTGAAAAGCAATCACACAAAGCCATCGTCATTGGCAAGGGTGGCTCAACTCTCAAACAAATTGCCTCTGCTGCTCGCAAGGACCTTGAAGAGATGACGGGGGAAAGAGTTTTCCTCACACTCTACGTCAAGGCAAAGCTCGATTGGCGCAACAGCGACTATCTCATGCGTGAGCTTGGCTACGACATCAAGGATTTGAAAAAGTAATGGATGCAAAAAAGGTCACGGCAATAGTCACAAGGGCGGTGCCTTACGGCGACACGGATATGATCATCACCCTCGTATCACTTGAAGAGGGCAAGCTTACCGTCACCGCAAAGGGCTGTTTGAAGCCCAAGGCAAAACTGCGCTATGCCACCGAGCCCATGAACTTTGGCGAGTATATGCTGGCG
Organism: Clostridia bacterium; assembly: GCA_017500745.1. Taxonomy (GTDB): domain Bacteria; phylum Bacillota; class Clostridia; order Christensenellales; family CAG-917; genus RGIG4097. Next base: position 26,969 of record JAFVYE010000044.1, read on the forward strand.
GGACGCCCAGAGCGTCTTGTCCTTGCAGACTGCGCTCAAATTGACAGCTTTTCGCCAATTACGTTGGACATTGAAAAGTACTATGCTTCCGCCCTCATCCTTGAAGGATTGCAAAAGCTGTCCCCCGAGAGTCAACCCATGCTTTTCAAGCATGCAATAGAGGTGCTCAAAGCCCTTGCGTACGAGGGCAAAGGAGCAGAGGAAGGCGTGAGAGATTTTCTTCTTTACGCTCTTCGTGACAACGGCTACACCGTGGATTTTGCCACCTGCAACAGTTGCGGTTGCGTCCTTGACGGCGAAGCGGTGTTTTCAGAAAAAGACGGCATAGTTTGTCCTCATTGTGCCGACTATCAAGGTGTGGGCATAGACAGCTACACACGTGCTTATTTAAGCGGAGAGGACAACATCCCAACAACACTCAAAAACAAAGCCAATATGACCTTGTCTGAAATTGTATTTCAGGTGCTTGGGCTCAGACTTGGCAAGCATTATTTCACGGAGATTTTATGAAAAAAATCAAGACAGTTGCATTTATAGTTGTGCTTGCAGTGGTTGCAATGGCATTTGTTGCATGCAACCCAACAGACGTAGGTGGCTATGAAACCTTTACAAACGTCTATGAAAACCACACCTCAACCACAGAGTTCACTTCATATGAGGTGGCAATTGAAAGTTTGCCTGCTGGCTGGTCACTCTATTCACCCACAACCACTTCAACCGAGTTCAAAAACTCAAACAGCGGTTACGTCAGCGAATTGGACGGATTTGTGGTCAAAAAGACTCTTGGCTCCTACACCTATCTCAGCATTGTCAAGTGTGGCACAAGCGAGCTTATGTTCCAAGAAAACCTTGCCATCACAGCATTGAGAGTTGCCAACGGACACATTGTGTTGAAAAGTGCCAATGGAGTCATGTTTGTGACAGACCTCAACGGCAAAGTGGTCATCCCTCAAGGCATCATCACGGGGGCAGAGAAGGCAACCATTGACAGTGCTGTGAGAGTTTTGACCAATGAACTCATTGTCACCAACCCCAACTATGACAAAAATGCAACGGACAACAAGTCCTACACCTGCGTGTATCGTGCGTCAACTGGCAAGCTTGCATGCCGTGTGAAAAACGCCGGTGCAGACCTTGCTTGTCTGCAAGGATTTGACAATGATTACATTGTGTCCACAGGCACCAAAGAGGACAACGTTGAAGTCAGCCGTATCTTCCGCATCCCTGCAAGTGGGGCAGACGTCATCAACATCGCTGGCACAGAGTACGGCTCATATTACTCAAACGGCGAGTCCGACTATTACAACGAAATCACATATATGGGCGATGGCAAGTTTTTCATCCATGAGGACTGGACTGTTGACAAGGAGGGAGATTACACCTATCACTACAACGATGAGTACGTCAAGGTTGTACGCTTCATCTATTACGCCAATTTGGACAGCAGAGTTGCCTACAACAGCAACTATTACTTCTTGAACCTTGCCAACCAATATTACGGCAGTGAACGCAACGGCATCGCCAACAAAAACTTTTTGCGTGACGGATTCTATTACGCCAGCTATTGCATCTATGTTGACAGCAACAAGGAGGGTTACTATGACCAATTCATCCTTGATGATGGCTTCAACATCGTCTATTCATTGTCTGGCAACTTTGGCGCACCCAAGGACACCATCACCGAGGTGGACACCATCTCTTACTATGATCTTGCACTTCTTTTTGTAGACGGCATTGGCATAGTTCCTCTTCCTTCACACAATCTGCGTGTTGTTGACGACAAGGGCAACACCCTGTTCACCATTGACAAGGCCATCACAAGCGCAGCATACAACAACGGCATGATCATTGCAACGTCACTCAACGCAAAGGGTCAAACCGTGTATGCCGTGTACGACATCACAGGCAAAGAGATTGTGCCTTTCTCAAAGGGCTTTACCGAAATCAATCCTTTCCTTGGCTATTACACTCTTGCCAAACTTGACGGCAAAACCGTGCTTCTTTCAAAGGATGGCAACGTGGTTGAAAAGATGAGCGACAATGAAACCGTGCCTTTTGGCGACATTGCACAGACCGCATCAAAGTCCGACATCTACAAACTTGGCAGTTATATGTTTGCAGAAACACGCACCAGCACAACCACCGGCAAAGAGACCAAATATTACGGCATCAAAAACCTTTCAACTGACGTAAACAGCAACGTTCTTATCCCTGCAAATATGGCCAGCGGAAGCTTGATGTACGCACCTGCATCCAACCCCAATCAAGTGTACGTCTTTGCCAAGTATGAGGGCAGCGACAGCTTTGTTGTGTACAAGCTCGTTTAATTCAAAGGGCAAAAAATCAACTTTAACCATCAAAAACCACAACATAAAAACATCTTTTTTGCAATATGACCAAAATTTTGAACGCACACAACGGACTCAAACAAGGCGCCGAAATCATCAAAAACGGCGGTCTTGTTGTGTTTCCCACCGAGACTGTCTATGGCCTCGGTGCTGACGCATTCAATGAGGAAGCAGTAAAAAAGATTTTCAAGGCAAAGGGCAGGCCACAAGACAATCCTCTCATTGTGCACATATCCTCCTTGGAACAAGTAAAGGACATTGCAAGAGAGGTCCCCTCCGCCTTTTATAAGGTGGCAGAAAAGTATATGCCCGGCCCCATATCAATCATACTGAAAAAGAGTGACAACATTCCCATGACCGTCACCGCAGGGGGAGATACGGTGGCTGTGCGCATGCCACAAAATCAAATTGCAAGAGATCTCATATCCCTTTCAAGCCCTCTTGCAGCCCCTTCGGCCAACAAGTCAAAGCACGTGTCGCCCACAACGGCACAGCACGTCTATGACGACCTCAACGGCGAGGTTGACCTCATCATTGACGGAGGCAGTTGCGCTGTTGGCATAGAAAGCACGGTGCTTGATCTCACCACAGACACCCCCACGGTGTTGCGACCGGGCGCCGTCACGGTTGAGATGCTTGGAGAGCTTCTTGGAGAGGTGGCAATGAATGGAAAGGCCATCAAAATTGCCAAGTCCCCGGGGATGAAATACACTCACTACGCCCCCAAAGTGCCCACGGTTGTGGCAACCACCATTGAGCATGCTGTGGCAGAGTACGACAAAACCATCAGCGAGGGTGGCAATCCCGTGTTGGTCTATCGTGGAATATACGAGAGCATAGACGGCAGAAATCTCATTGACCTTGGTGTCACGGCAGAGGACTATGCACGCAACGTATATTCAGCATTGCGGGAGGCAGAAATCAATTTTGACCAGATCATAATTGAGGAGCTTCACGGCGGTGGCATTGAGTACTCTGTGATGAACAGAGTCTACAAATCTGCAGGGGAAAAGACGGTGTAATATGAAGATCACTTTTGTTTGTGTTGGCAACACCTGTCGCTCCCCAATGCTCAAAGCGCTTTTTGAGGACTACGCAAAAGCCCACTCCTTTCATTGTCAAGTGGAGAGCGCAGGGCTTTCCGTCACAGATGGCAGGATATCCCATTTCACAGAAAATATGCTGTTAGAATGCGGGATTTGTGTGCAAAATCAAAACACAACCACTCTTGACAAAGCCCTTGTTGACAGCAGTGACTTGATTGTTGCCGTTGACAAATTCGTGGCAGAGCGAGTTGTGATTTTTGGAGGGGAAAACAAGGTGTATTCCTTGTCAAGTCCTTTGCTTTTGGGCAGAGATATTATGGATCCATACGGGCAAGGTCAAGAGGCATATAGAGCGGTTTTTGAGGAGGCAAAGCGTGCTCTCCCCAAGATACTCGCCCTTGCCAAAATGCTTGGTTGAATCACAATGCGGATAGGCAATCCTTGAACAGCTTTATGTGGATTTCTTCATCAAGGATGATGCGCTCAATCATCATCTTCAAGCAGTCCTGCGACAAGTTCAATATGGTGCGCTCATAGTTTAAGATGGCGGTTTCCTCGGCGATTATGTTCTGTTTCAAAAATCTTTTTGGGTCAAGAGTGTAGTTGACAAAACTGCCATTCCAGTATGTACGACCCCCGACAACGGGATATCCTCCAAGCTTTGTAATTGCTTTGCCCAGCATGTCAAAGTGGTGCATCTCCACCAAGGATATTCCTTCAAGGATGGTGGCCAGCTCCTCGTCTGCCACAAAGTGTTGATAGGTGTAGGTCATGATTGCGGTCATTTCACCGCTGGCTCCGGCATATGAGGGCATCAAAACCTTGCTGTCCCCAAGATTTTTGTCCACCACGACGTCAACGTAGGGCAACTCACTTCTGTACAAAGTCAAGTCCATAGGCACTCCTTTTTGGATAAATATATTCATTTGGCCAGAAAAGTGTGAAAAATCTTTAAAAATCGCAAAAACATATTAAAATAATGCAATACATTGTGTTTTTTGCTTGCCAAATTTGTTTGACTATGCTAAAATCACATAGATAATTTTTGGAGGTAACAAAATGCTGAATTCAGTTTTCAACACACTTCTCGCAGCAAACGAGTTCATCAGCAATCCTGGTGGATCAATCGATGCAAGCGTAAGAAATAATGTTGTTATGGCATTTATGATATTGATGATGATCACAGCAATCGCAATGATCGTCGTCGTTTTGATGCAAAAGGGCACAAATGACAACATCGGAGTCATCACTGGCGTTTCAGACACATACTACGGCAAGAACAAGGAACGCAACAAGGCCGGCGTCCTCAAAAAGGTCACCTTTGGTCTCTTTGCATTCATCATTGTTTGCGCAGTCATCTGCTTCGTAGTTGCAACTGTGGCATAATTTGGATGAACTTATGACGACTCCGACAATTCGGAGTCGTTTTTTTTATCAAAAAAGCAGAGACTTAATTTAAGCAGATGGCAATTTGCATTGGGTGCAACACGCATTTTGTCTAAAATAGACAAAAATTCCAATTTGCTTGAAAGAGTGTCAAAACTGTTATATAATAAAATTTATGAAACTCATCGCAGAAAACAGAAAGGCAAGACACGACTATTTTGTTGAGGACACCTATGAAGCAGGCATAGTGCTTGTGGGGTGCGAGGTCAAGTCAATCCGTCAAGGAGCAGTCAACCTC
>JAFVYE010000045.1 GCA_017500745.1 Clostridia bacterium
ACAAGTTGAAACAACCGAGATGCATGTTGATGAAATAGATGCATCTCAACCTGAAGTAGTGGAAACCACGTCCAAGAAAAAGAGACGTCAGTTCCACCTTCCCACAAGAAAACTTTGTGGCATGGCAGTATTGACTGCTTTAGCAGTCACTCTTGCATGCACAGTGCATATACCTTTCTATGCAGCATCATTTCTTGAGTATTCTCCCTCAGATGTGCCCATCCTCATAGCGTCCTTTATGTATGGACCAATTTGGGGATTTGTGGTGAGTGTGATCGTTGCACTCATTCAAGGTTTTACTGTCAGCGCATCCGCAGGCCCCATTGGCATTGCGATGAATTTGCTTTCAACAGGAATATTTGTGTTGAGTGCAGGGCTTGTGTACAAGTTCAAGCGCAACCTTAAAGGAGCAATAGTCGGTCTTGTAGTTGGCTTTGCATCGGGGGTTGTGAGCATGATTCTTTGGAACATACTCATCACACCTCTATATATGAACGTGCCAAGGGACGTTGTCGTCTCAATGATTCCCACGGTATTTTTGCCATTTAATTTGCTCAAATACGCAGGAAACGCAGGGCTCACCTTCATTTTGTATAAAGCAACAGGCAAATTGTTCAAGTTTGCCTTTGGCAAAGTACCCGACAAAACCATCAACGATGAGATCACGGTTGATGACCTTGTGGAAGGAAAGGAATTTGTGTCCACATCCGTTGGCGACACCTACGACCTTGCCAAACGCATTGCAAGCATCCTTGAGGGCGGAGAAGTGCTTTTGCTTGACGGAGACCTTGGCGCAGGCAAAACAACCTTTACAAAGGGATTGGCAAAGGCTCTTGGGGTAAAGGATGAAGTGACAAGCCCCACCTTCACCATTATGAACGTCTATGATAGTGGACGACTCAAACTCAATCACCTTGATATGTATCGCCTTGAACATGAAGACGATTTGTATGAACTTGGGGTTGAAGAGGCAATGGATAGCGACACAGTCACAGTCATTGAGTGGAACAAATTGACCGCACTTGGTGACAAGGTTATATCTATTGATATAAAAGTTGACAAAAAGAAGAGGATCTTTAAGATTAGATATGAAAATACTTGCAGTTGACACAACAGCCAGCACCTTCACAGCAGTGCTCATTAATGGAGAAAATACCTATTCAAAATCATTTGAAGTTGGCAAGAGTGGGCATTCTTCATTGATTTTGCCCACCATTCAAGCTTTGATGGAGGAGGGCGGAGTTTGTCCTCAAGATCTTGATGCGGTGGGTGTTGTTGTAGGCCCGGGCTCTTTTACAGGCATACGAATTGGGGTGTCTGCCCTCACAGCCATAGCATACGGCACGGGAGCAAAACGAATTGCTGTCAACTCCTTTGAACTTCTTGCATATAGTAGGATAAACGCAGTGCTTGCTATTGATGCAGGTCACGGACACAACTATGTGGCGGAAGTCAAGGACGGCAAGATTGTAGGCATGAGCTTTGTTGAGGAAAAGGACAAAGACACCCTTGATGGTGCAATCACTACAACGTGTTGTAGTGCAAGCGAAATATTAGATAAGATTGTAAGACAAAAATGGGCGGATGGAGAGTTTGTTGCCGTCTTAGAGCCATTTTATATGCGAAAGTCACAAGCAGAGAGGAACAATGAGATTTGAACCACTAAAGTACGAGCATCTTGCCCAAATGGCAGAGATTGAACAGGAAGCATTTGACACTCCTTGGACAAAGGCGATGTTCATCCCTGAGCTTTACTCTGCAGAGGCATTTTACACCGTAGGTGTACGTGGAGATGAGGTGGTGTGCTATGGTGGGTTCCACAAGGTGCTTGATGAAGGACATATAACCAATATAGCCGTCAAAAACACAGGAAGAGGCAAAGGGATTGGCAAGTTCCTTTTGGCAACTTTGATTGCAAAAGCAAGAGAAGTGGGAGTTGAACATTTGACACTTGAAGTCAACGTCAACAACACTCGTGCAATTGGCCTATACGAAAGCTATGGATTTAAAGTAGCAGGGGTACGAAAGAAGTATTATAACAATCGTGACGATGCCCTCATAATGTGGCTGGACGTATAGGAGGCAAACATAAATTATAAGACATTAGGCAAAGGCAAAAACGTTGTATTTTTACATGGCTGGGGTGGAAACGCCTCCGCCTTTTTATTTGTTGCGGAAAGATTGAAGGACGTGTGTAGAAGCATAGTGGTTGATTTCAATGGATTTGGAGACACCCCAGAGCCCGACAGGCCATACACGGTTGGAGATTATGCAGGAGAGGTTTTGGCCGTTCTTGAAAAGGAATCAATTGACAAAGCAATTTTTGTGGGTCACTCCTTTGGTGGCAGAGTTGCCATTGAACTTGGGGCCAAATTTCCTGACGCAGTAGAAGGACTTGTGCTGGTTGATAGTGCTGGCATAAAACCTCATAGACATCCATCATATTATTTGAAAATTGCAACACACAAAGTGCTCAAAAAACTCGGTTTCAATGGATTGAAAGGATCTCGTGATTACCGAGTTCTTTCATATATTATGAAAGAAACATTCAAAAACGTGGTGTCTTATGATCAGCAAAAATTGCTCAAAGACATATCTATGCCAACGGCTATTTTTTGGGGGAAAGAGGACAAGGAAACACCGCTTTATATGGCCAAAAAATTTGCCACAATCCCCGACAGCAAAGTGTTTTATCTTGATGGAGGCCATTACGCCTACGTCACAGATTTGGACAATTTTGTGAGGATATTGTCTGCATTTATTCAAGAGGTGTAGATGTATTATAAGGGCGATTGGGTTTTAATTTTTCTTGTAACTGTGATGTCGGCAGTGATTTCAAAGCCGTACATGTACGTCATTCAGCAGGACAATTATCGGCTCAAAGAGTTGTTGTATTCAAAGAGGATAAAATCATCATACGTTACTGTTGTGTTTACCTCGGCGTTGTTTTCAGGGATATTTGTTTGGGTATGCATTTCGGAAGCAGACCACGTTTGGTGTTTTTTGATTTTGACATTTTCGTTGCTTACGGAGTGTTTGTTATATGTCACTCTTGATGGCGCTCAAAAAAAACCATTGCGTTATACGCCACGTGCAATAAGAGCCACTATATTTGTTGTGATGGTAGTGATGGGTGCGGTGCTGACCATACATTTTGCTCCAGCAGAATTTTGGGGAGCTTACCCCAAGTTGCGATATCTTATTTATTCAACGTTTCCGATATTCTATCCGCTTATTTTTGTGATTGCATTGTATGCTATCAATGTTTTTGAGCGACTCAACAATTGGCGATATGAACTGAAAACCAAAAAAATTCTGCAATCTTCAAATGTGGTCAAGATTGCAATCACAGGCAGTTTTGGCAAAACATCCGTCAAAAACTATTTGAATGAGCTTTTGTCCATCAAATACAACGTTCTTGCAACACCAGCAAGTTTCAACACTCCCATGGGCATATCAAAAACCGTCAAGGGATTGGATGTTTCACATCAAGTTTTCATTGCAGAAATGGGTGCAAGGCGAGTGAATGACATCAAAAGACTGATGAAGATTATTTCTCCAGATATAGGCATTCTAACCGGACTAAATGCCCAACATATTCAGACTTTCAAGACAGAACAGAACATAGTCCATGAAAAGTTGCACGTTGTTGATATGCTCAAAAAGGATGGATTTTGTGTCATAAATAGCGCTGTGTCAAAAAAGATAAATGCAACAATAAATTCACAAGTAGAAGTGGTGTTTGCAGGGTTGGAGGGAGAGGTGTTTGTCAGCGATGTCCGTCCCTTTGTCCATGGCACTTCTTTTTGTTTGCACTTTCAAGACAGAACGTACAATGCTTTCACGGGACTACTGGGAACTCACAATGTAGAAAATCTTGCGCTTGCAAGTGCTGTTGCCTATAGATTGGGGGTGCCAGAGGATCTTATCGTTGACAAAATCGCATCCATTAGTCCAGTTGAACACAGGTTGCAACTTATAGAGTCGGGAGGCATAAAGATAATAGACGACACCTTCAATTCAAATCCAGATGGAGCAAGACTTGCTCTTGAAACCTTGGAATCTTTTGAGGGAAGAAAGGTTGTTGTCACTCCTGGACTTGTTGAACTTGGAAAAGTTGAACTCCATGAAAATAAGATTCTTGGTGCAAACGTTGCAAGGGTAGCTGACGTTGCGGTGCTGATTGGAAAAAGAGCAAAATACATAGAGGAAGGAATGGAGGGGTTCAACGGCAAAGTGCTTCATTTTGACTCGCTAAAACAAGCACAAAAGTCCTTTAAGGACTTTCTATCAACGGGCGATGTGGTTTTGTTGCTTAATGACTTGCCCGATATATATGAGGATTTTTGACTATGAAAACAAGAGTTGCGTTGATATTTGGGGGAAATTCTGTTGAGAGTGAGGTGTCTGTCATTACTGCCATACAGGCGTATAGGCATCTTGACAGCAAAAAGTACATGGTGGAACCGCTGTTCGCTTATGACGGGGACTTTTATGCAGGAAACATGACGTCAATAAAGGACTTTGCGCCCTTTGAACCCCATAAGCACAAAAAAGTAATCTTGTACAAAGGCGGATTTTACACTTTGTCAAAAAACAAGCTCAAACAATTTTTCAAAGCGGACGTTGTCCTCAACTGCTGTCATGGAGGTGAAGGAGAAAACGGGGTTTTGCAGGGAGTGTTTGAGTTCAATGGGCTGGCGCACACCAGCCCAGGAGTGTTGTCATCTGCCGTGCTTATGGACAAAGGTGTCAGCAAAGTGCTGTTTGAAAGCTTGCTTCTTAATGTGGCAAAACACTACGTGTTTTCACAATCGGAATACGCTCAAAACAAGGATGAAGTGATTTGCTCAATTGAAAAAATGGGTTATCCCATAATTGTAAAACCCGCCCGCCTTGGCAGTAGCATTGGAATTACTCCCGCAAGGGATCGCAATGGACTTGAGGAGGCAATAGACGTGGCGATAGCTTTTGATGACAAGGTTGTGTGTGAAGTTATGCTCAAGGACTTTGTGGAAACAAATTGCGCTGCATATAGGCGCAATGGCCAAGTGATTGTGTCGCAAACAGAGCAACCCATTTCAAAAACTGGTTTTTTGTCCTTTAATGACAAATATTCTTCGGGCAAAATGAGCGGAGGAGGACACCATGTTCCTGCTCAAATCGGAGATGAATTAAACGCCAAAGTTCAAATTATCACAGAGCGACTTTACAACAGCTTGGAGCTTGACGGCGTTGTCAGAATTGACTATTTGGTGGACGTGAACAGCCAAAAGATTTACGTAAACGAAATCAACACCGTGCCGGGATCTCTGGCGTATTATTTGTTTGAGTCAGCGGGTATAAGTTATGAGCAACTGCTTGATGACCTCATTGCCCAAACAATCAATAGACGTCTTGAAAAACAAGCAAAGAGCAGGCGTTTTTCAACAGGCATCTTGCAGTCATATGCAGGGGGTACAAAAGGAACAAAAATCAAGTAATAAAAAGGCACTCAAATGAGTGCCTTTAATTTGTGTTTAATTAGTTTTGAGCAACAACGTGGTCGCCATCAATTTGAATCTGGTTTTTGAGAGAAGATGGAATATATATGCGGATTTGGCTTTCCACCGCATTTTCATCAAACATAAATCCTAAAAACTTGCTTGCCACGTCATTGGTTGAGGGAGAGCTGTTTTCAAAAATCTTCACGATCTTTCCGCCATAGTTTACAGAGAGTTGTGAGGGGAAGGTTTCATATCCCTTGATTGTGATGAAGTCATCATCGGTGTAGATGACAACCACGTTTTTGTCCTTCATATCCAATGTGATTTGGTGTATAGGTCTGTCGGGGTTGGAGGTGTCAAAGCTCACTTCAAATGACTTGGTTTCTGCGTAATAGCCATTGCCTGTGAGATATCCCTCTTTAACCTTGCTCCATTCATCTCTTGAAGTTGCTCCAAGGCCTGCGGATACAATGATGAATACAGCGCCCAAAATTACCACGCCAAAGCAAATTGTTTGAAAAGAGATTTTGAGTTTGCCTTTTGCAATAGAAGTTTTTGCTTCTGTGGAGGGCTCTTCATTTTTGTTTTGGTCAAAGCGCTTTTTATAGCGCAAAAACCCGTCAACAAAGGCAAGGGCAATGCCAAAGGATAATATTGACAACCCAAATAGAATCAACATCACCATAGGTGATCCAAAAGCGATGTAAGTGACTGCGCTGTAAATCAACGCAACAATTCCCACGCCAAAAAAGATTGCGGAGAAAAGGGCTGTGAGCCCCAAAGGCAGATGGTTCATCACTTTTTTGAGATTTTCTTTCTTTGTGTTTTCCATACTTTCATTTTACAACTTCACAGAGTTTTGTCAACAAAAGGCATATGTTTTCAGTTGAGTTCTACTATTGCCGGTCCTCGCGTAGCATATGGGTATGACGAAGTGCGAACTTTTCCGACAGTAATTTTCAATTTTCGTCAAGCTCACTGGGCTACTATGAGGTGGAGATGTTTCTGGTTTTCAAAAAAAGAAATATTTTGTTTTACGGATTTGTGATTGTAATGATAGTGGCGCTCATCGCCACCATATCGGTGTCATCGGTGGCAGGAGTGTATTTTGGAAAAACAACAAGAAAGATTCCCGTGTATTCGGTGGCAGTCCCCGATGATGACAAAGTGATTGCCTTGACCTTTGACGCCGCATGGGGCGCAGACAAAACGCTGAAAATAATTGAGATACTCAAAGAGTATGACGCAAAAGCTACTTTCTTTCTGGTAGGGTTTTGGATAGACAAATATCCAGAGGAAGTCAAGGCCATCGCAGAAGCGGGCTTTGACATTGGCAACCACTCCGAAAACCATCTTAATATGCCAAGGTTATCCAGCGACAAAATTGTGGAAGAGATCCTGTCCGTCAATGAAAAGGTCAAAGGATTGACTGGCATAACGCCCGTATATTTTCGTGCACCATTTGGCGACTACGACAACGGTCTAATGACCTGTATAGAGGATTTGGGCATGGTGGGAGTGCAGTGGTCAATAGACAGCTTGGACTGGAAAGGACTTGGTGTAAAGGAGATTACAGGCCGAATTTTGCCTAAGGCAAAAAGTGGTGACATAGTTTTGTTCCACAACAACAGTGACCACGTTGTTGACGTGCTTCCCGTAATCCTTGAGGGGTTAAAGCAAAAGGGGTTCCGATTTGTTGCATTAAGTGAAATGGTTTATCAGAAGAACTACACGGTGGACTCACAAGGAGTTCAGCGAAAAAATAATCAGTGATACAAGGAGAAAAACAATGAGTTATGAACAGCTTGAAAACAACAAAGTTTATCTAAACGGAGTGGTGACACAAGAGCCAGAATTTTCCCACGAAGTAATGGGAGAGGGGTTTTACGATTTCATATTGGATGTAAACCGTTTGAGCGGACAGACAGATAGGATTCCTTTGACAATATCCGAAAGACTTATGGGAGATGACCACATATCCTTGGGTGCAACCCTTGGGGTGTATGGTCAATTGCGCAGTTACAATAGAGTGGTTGGAGACAGAAGCAAATTGGTGCTCAAGGTTTTTGTCAGAGAGCTGGGATTGGGAGATGAAAGCAACCCCAACTTTATTGAAATTGAGGGATATGTGTGCAAACCTACAATATTTAGAACAACTCCATTTGGAAGGGAGATTTGTGATGTGCTTCTTGCTGTAAATAGGGCATACAACAAATCAGACTATATCCCTTGTATCGCATGGGGGCGCAATGCAAGATATGCAGAAACCTTTAAGATTGGCGATAGAGTGCTTTTGTCAGGTCGCATTCAATCAAGAGAATATCAAAAGGGGCTTGATGATGGCACCTACGAGTGTCGCACCGCATATGAGGTGTCAATAAACAAAATAGAAAAGTGCCCACAATAACAGATAAACTCCGGCTGTGTCTATTGAGTTGTGCAATTGAATTTTGCAATATATTTGACAGCTATTTACAAGCGTGAAAAAATCGTGTATAATTAACATTTAGAAAAAATATAACGTTACGTGCGGATACGCTTGCACGCAAAGGGGCAAATATGAACATCAAAGATTACACACTCAAAGTAGTTTACGAGTACGCAGGCAAAACAAGAGTTATCAATGATAGTGATGACGTCCTCACTTTTGTAGACAAAGGAGATGACACTCACGTCCACATCATCGTAAACGCAAAAGAAGCAGTCAAAATCACTCTTGCAGAGCTTATCTACGACCATTATTTTGAAACTGATGAATGGTTCTATGGCGGCGGATATCAAAGCTGGTCAACATCAAGAGAATACAAGCGTGGAGATAGACAATATGGCCTTAGATTCCCCTGTAGCGCAATTCCTCTTGCTCGCACATTTGCAGCAGCATCAGGCGACACCTATTTTACTGAAGTAGGCAAGGATCTGTTCCATTCAAACACATACACTTATCTCCGCAAGGGCGCAGACCTTGAGTTCTTTGGCACCCTCAATGACAGAACCGGCTACACCGTATTCTACGCAGACGTAAGAGAAAACGTTTTTGCAATTGAAAAGGACGTTGAAGGTGTCACCATTATTGGCGACTATGAGCTCTTTAACGTGACTTACTATGCTGGCTCATACGATGAGGTGTTTGACAAATACTTTGATGAATACCCTCGTAAGAAAACTGGCAGAGTTGACCACTTTGCAGGATACACCTCATGGTACAACTATTTCCAAAATATCAGTGAAGATATAATCATGCGTGATCTTGAAGGCCTCTATGAAAAGGCAGGAAACAAGGCAAATATCTTCCAAATTGACGATGGATATGAAAGCATGGTTGGTGATTGGCTCACATTGAAGCCCGAGTTCCCTAAGGGAATGGGGCATCTTGCTGATGAAATTCACAAGAAGGGCTACAAGGCAGGCATTTGGCTTGCACCTTTCAGTGCACAATTCAAGGCACAAATCGTCAAAGATCATCCTGAATGGCTTATCAAAAATAAAAAGGGCAAAAACATGATTGGTGGTTTTGCTTGGAACGGATTCTATGTCCTTGACATTGAGCAACCCGAAGTTCGTGAACATATCAAAAACGTGTTCCGCGTAGTGTTTGATGAGTGGGGATACGATATGGTCAAGCTTGACTTCTTGTATTCAGTGGCAATTGAACCTCGCAACAACAAATCTCGTGGACAACTTATGCACGAAGCAATGGACTTCTTGCGTGAGTGCTGTGGCGACAAGATCATCCTTGGATGTGGCGTGCCTCTCAGCGCAAGCTTTGGCGTTGTGGATGCTTGCAGAATCAGCTGTGACGTTGAACTTTCCTTCAAGGAAAAATTCTACGTGAAAGTCACCAACCAAGAAATCATTTCTGCAAAGATGGCAATGAACAACAGCATTTTCCGCAGACATTTGAACGGCAGAATATTCGCAAATGACCCCGACGTGTTCTTCCTCAGAGATGACGGCATGAAGCCCGCAATCTTCACATGGGAACAAAAGCAACTTCTTGCTCGCATCAATCACATGTTTGGTTCAGTCCTCTTTGTCAGCGACAATGCAGGCGTATACGATGACAAGAAAGTTGAGGTACTTCTTGACTCATTCAAGAAGTTTGACGGAAAGGTGATTTCTGCAGAGTATTCAGATACAAAGGGAAGTGGAGAGGAAATCATCACCATTGAATATGAGCAAGATGGTGCAAGAAAGTGCCTTGCATACAACACATTGACAGGCAAATACACGGATGCAGTAGTTGACTAATATGATTGACCTTGATGCTTTGCACAAAGTGAGAGATGACGTGAGTGCAACAGGCAGAAATGTTTTGCTTGTTGCTGCCACCAAAACTCAAACAAAAGAAACTGTGGATGAGTTTATGGCTCTTGCTCCAGATTTTGTGCTTGGCGAAAACAGAGTGCAAGAACTTGTCGCCAAATATGATCCTCGCTACAAATGGCATCTCATAGGTCAACTGCAAACCAACAAAGTGAAATATATCATTGACAAGGTTGAATTAATACATTCGCTTGACCGAATTACCCTTGCCGATGAAATTGAAAGACAGGCGTCAAAGCACGGCAAAGTGCAATCTTGCCTTGTTGAAATCAACATGGGTGGTGAAGTGACAAAGGGCGGAGTAAGCCCTGATGAAGCTGTTGATTTTATCACATCACTCAAGGAATACAATCACATCAAAATTGAAGGAATAATGTCTGTCCTTCCAAACAAAAGCACCAAAGAACTTGACACACTTTATGATGAACTTGACCTGATTTTTGACAAAGTCAAAAAAATTGAGCAGGACAACGTGGAAATCAAATATTTGTCAGCTGGCATGAGCGGTGACTACAAAGTTGCGTTACGCCACAAATCAAACGTGTTGAGACTTGGTAGACTTATTTTTGGAGAAAGAGTCTATACGCCAAGCAAATAGGTGATTATGGACAGAATAGGGAGAGGCTACGCAAATTCTTATAGCGTACCTTCAAAAGCAAGCAAGCATCAGTCCGAGGCGAGTGTTGCCACCCGTCTTGGCAGGTTGTTTCAAGAACAAAACGAACAATACGTCGGCTCTGCCACGGTGATTTTTGCACCCAAGTCCTACGATGACGTGAGCAAAATCATTGACCATCTCAAACGAGGGGAGCAAGTTATTGTTGATTTTTCCACCACAAATCAAGGTGTTGTTGGTCGCATACTTGATTTTATGAGTGGTGCAGTTTACGCCCTTGGAGGGTCAGTTAGAAGAATAACAGCGGATATTTTTCTGTTTTCGCAAGGGGTGATGGTGTATCCCAATGCGTCAAATAGATAAAAGGACAACCTATGAAGAAAAAATTGGACATTGACAAAGTCAAAAACAAAGTTAAAAGCTATTTTGCAGATTATGCAAACGAGCTCAAATCTGACAAAAAACTTTTCAAAAGATTTTTGTTGATAAGCGGAATTGAGTTTTTGCTTTTGGCATTTACAATAGTTTTTGACCTTTGCATGAAAGAGTTTTTGTATGATTTTCTGCTAAAGCATGATGGAAACTACGTTGTGGTCAAAGGATTTTTGGATTTGACTTATTCCGAAAACACGGGCGCTGGCTTTGGCATGTTCAAGGACGGCACCTTGGCTCTTACAGTAATTACGGCAATCATTATCGTGGGCATATTTGGCTATTTGCTTGTTGCAAAGCGCAAAGACATTTGGCTTAGAATATCCCTCGTTCTCATTGCGGGTGGTGGCATCGGCAACTTGGTTGACAGAATTGGACTCAAATATGTCCGTGACTTCTTTGAGTTCACCTTCATGGACTTTGCAATTTTCAACATCGCAGATTTCTTTGTGACAGTTGGCGCATTCATGCTGATATTCTATCTCATATATCTCATAGTCATTGATTTTGTCAAGGGCAAGGATAAAAAGGAAGAAAAAGGCATTCTAACTGAACCAACTGCAGAAGATTCCGCTGACGAAAACAGTACAGAAAACAACTGATAT
>JAFVYE010000046.1 GCA_017500745.1 Clostridia bacterium
AAGGGGTGTTGACACCATAGATGAAGGATTGGATGCATTGCTTGACTTCCTTGTAGGTCAAGTTGTCTGCCTTTACAAAGGGAGCAAGATAGGTGTCAAAGGATGAAAATGCTTGTGCGCCTGCCCACTCGTTTTGCATGATGCCAAGGAAGTTGACCATTTGATTGCAAAGGGTGGAGAGGTGACCTGCGGGAGAGGACGTGATCTTGCCGGGGATTCCGCCAAGACCTTCCTTGATGAGTTGCTTGAGTGACCAACCTGCGCAGTAGCCGGTGAGCATGCTGAGGTCGTGGATGTGGATGGCTGCGTCACGATGTGCGTTGCCAATTTCATCGTCATAGACTTCGCTGAGCCAGTAGTTGGCTGTGACAGCGCCAGAGTTTGAAAGGATAAGTCCTCCAACGGAGTAAGTGACGGTGCTGTTTTCCTTCACGCGCCAGTCGTTGATGTTGAGATAATTGTTGACTGTCTTTGTATAGTCAAGAGTGGTGGTGCCGATGTTGCGCACCTTTTCACGTTGTTTGCGGTAGAGGATGTAGGACTTTGCCACCTCCACGTATCCGCCTTGGATGAGCACCACTTCAACTGCGTCTTGGACGTCCTCAACGGACACCACGTTGTTTTTGACCTTGTCGTTGAAGGTTGCTGTTGTGCGAAGGGCCAGCATATCAAGGATATCTTCGCTGTAGCTCTTCTTTTCTGCGATGAATGCCTTTTCAATGGCGTTCTTGATCTTGGTCAGATCAAATTGGACGATGTTCCCGTCACGTTTCTTAACGTTAAGCATAATTTTCTCCTTTCAGTATTCAAATTAAGACGTGGCTTGGAGCCAACTGTTGTGCAGGAGTTATTGTATATGACAGAGCCCATCCTGTCAACAGTTATTTCACAAAATGTTGTAAGAATTTTTATTCAAAAACACAACATATTGTGGTGTTGGCGATTTTTGTCGCATTCTAATTTTTGATCAAAAATATGCCAATTTGGCAAAATCGGCATTCTAAAAGTTTCATGAAACATTGTTTTGCGTGTTCTAACCGAGTGTCTATAAAAATGCGGATTATTCATCAAAAAACAACTGAACAAAATTCATCCACCAAAGGACACTATATAGTTTGTTGCAGCTTTTTGGTCGTGACCGAAAACTATGCTGTTAAAATCCGTGGCAACGTGCGGTCACAGAATGCCCTCAGCGAGCCAAAGAACAAAGCAACAACACAGTAAAAAATCAAATGACAAGCCCAGCAACCCCCTCGGCTTTCCCATTGACACCCATCTTCTCAACGGCAATGAAAAGTGCTGACAAATTTTGCAAGTCACTACATCCTCAACCTCCTTGACATAGACGTCAAAAAGGGAGTATAATCACAGCACAACACACGCACACGCCTGCATAGTTAAATGGATATAACAGCCCCCTCCTAAGGGGCAATTATAGGTTCGATTCCTATTGTGGGTGCCAAACGACTGAGAAATCGGTCGTTTTTTTTGTTGAGGGGCGGTTGTGATAAACAGGTGGCAGAACAAATTTTGTGGCAAACCAGATTGCAAACCCCGTTATAGAGCTTAACACGGGTGGCTGTTGTGGCGGGTGAGAACCCTTGAAACGATAGCAGACAAGCCAACAAAAATCATCAAAAACTGGGGCGGAAAACAAGGGAAAAGAGAGAAGTTAAAGACAAGTGGAAAACATTTGTACAAAACAAAAACGGCACATGACGTGCCGTTTTGTGATTTGTAAAGTGTTGATTGTGATTATTCTTCGGTTGAGGTGTCGTCTGATGCGTCCTCAAACACCACTTGAACTTCGGGGGCTGCATCAACTGCTGCTTGTGCTGTTGCTGCTTCACGCTTTGAAGCAAGGTCTGCATACATTTTGTCGGTGGTCTTTTTGTTCAGGTTGTAGATGACACCGATGCCAACAATCATAAACAGTGCAGACACACAGTAGAGTCCTGCCACCAGCCAGCACATATTCTTTGCGGTTTCGGGAGTTTGGCCATTGACGCCGTTGGCAGACACATAGCCAAGCACACCCATGAGGGCGATGACGATTGTGGGGCCAACGCCTTGTGCCAGCTTGCGGAAGAAGCTGTGGAGAGAGTACACGGTGCCTTCTTCACGTTTGCCTGTTTTCCACTCGTTGTAGTCAATTGCGTCAGCCATGAGTGCCCAAGACACACAAGTGTAGGTGCCCATGCCAATGCCAAAGATTGCAAGAGCGAGTATGTACATGACCATGCCCACTGTTCTGTTGGGGATGACGGGGAACACAAACATGAGAGCTGCGCCAACGCAGGACACCAGCGTGCCAACCAAGGATGCCTCCTTTTTACCGTATTTGACAACTATCTTTTTGATGAAGGGCATGAAGATGATCATAGGCACAAATCCGATTGCGGACGCAATGCCAGAGAGCTTGGGCATGCCAAAGTAGGTTGCAAACATAATGCTTGTTGCTGTTGAAGCGGAGTTCATGCCAAGGAACATGCCCATTGCTGCAAGGGTTGCACCGAGAGCAGGGCGGTTGGTGAAGAAGTTCTTTGCTGCACCTAGAATGTTGAATTTGCCTTGACCTTCGCCCACCTTGACAGAGGACTCATCAACACGAAGGGTGATCTTTTTGATCATAAACAGGAAGGCGAGGAGTCCAAGCACACCCATTACGATTGCAACGATAAACACCGTCATGCCTTGCAGTTCTTGGAAGGGCTCCATGGTTTCGGGGTTGATGACCTTGTCGCCGATTGCGTAAGGCAGTCCGGTTTCGGGATGGGCGTGGAAGAACTTGTCTGCTATGCCTTGAACAGCACCGCTTCCATCATAAGTGATATCCTTCCACATGATTGTGGGGAGGATCATCATGGGGAACATGTTGCCCACCATTGAGCCAATTGAACGCCAGGTTGACAGCTGTGCCTTTTCGCCTTCGTTGTTTGAAACGAGGGAGAGCATTGAGCCGTAAGGCACGTTTGCCACCGTGTTGAACGCATCCCAGAACACGTAGCCAAGGATGAACAACACCGCTTTCAGCCAGGTGTCCGCTGTGGGCACGGGGAGGAAGGACAATGCGCCTGCAAAAGTAAGACCAATTGCACCAAGCAAGATGTAACTCTTGAATTTGCCAAGTCTGTACTTGCGTCTGTCGGCGTCTATGAGGGCGCCAATGAGGGGGTCGTTGATTGCGTCCCAAATTTGTGTAATGAGGACGAGGATTGACAACAAGTTGTTGTCCAAAAGCATATACACAAGCCAGAAGGTTTGGTGTGTGCTCTTGAGTGCAAAACTCATGTTGCAACCAAAGTCGCCAGCTGCATACGCAAGCTTGTCCATCCACCCAAATTTGCGGAAGCCACGTTCATCATACTGAATGGGCTTTCTTTGGAATTTTGCCATAATTTTCTCCTTTTTTCTGCCATGCGCTCGGCAACGCATAGGCATTGTTTTCAACCGTTAAGTATTTTCTCATATTAATATGAGATGGTCAATACAGGATTTGATTTTTTGCCCCAAAAAAGAGAAAAAACATAAAAAAACCGACGATTTTACGTCGGCTTTGCTGAAATGTGGTTCAACGTTGAAATTGTTTGGTTCAGCAGTAAATCATTTTTGACGGAATTTGTCAATCCTTGAAGACAAATCTGATGGAAAGAGCTATTTGAGTATGCCCTTTGACAGGGCGGGCATGACTGTGGAATCTATCATTTCATCAATCTGCTCATCGGTCATGTTTTCAAAAATTGCTCTCAAACCAAGGAAGTTGGAGATGCCCATGAGGAAGTAAGAGAGGGTGGTGTAATCGGTGCTGATCACATCATCCGCATTCTTTTCCAAAGAATAGGCATAGCTTTTTGCAAAAGAGGTGTAGTAGTCATGAAACATTTTTTCATCAATTGAAAGACTGCCCCATATGACCTTGTAGATGTTGGGGTTTTGAAGGGCAAACTTGACAAAGCACTTGATGCCAACACGCTCTTTTTCTTGGCGAGAGGTGCATCCTTGGATGCTTTCATCAAGCAAATCCTTGATCATCTTTTGATACTTGTCCAAAAGGCAGGCATATACGTCTGTCTTGGTCTTGAAATAGATGTAAAAAGTGCCAACGGCGGTGCCTGCGTGCTTGCAGATGTCGGCAACAGACGTGTCATAAAAGCCGTTTTGAGCAAAGAGCTCCTCTGCGGAGTTGATGAGGACGTCCATCTTTTGTTGGCCAATTTTTGTTTTGGGGGAAGTGTAGCCCTTGGGGTTGATTTCGGGTTTCATAAAATCCTCGGATCGTGCTGATTTTGAACGTACATCATTATACAACAAAACCGCAAATTTTACAACAAAGAGGGAATTATTGCCCGCAAATTTTTAATTTGCGCCAAAAATAATCAACAAATTTGCAAAAATGACCAATTTTTTTGCAATTACGTATTGATTTCCAATTGGTTATAGTTTATAATATAATCAAGCAAAATATGAATAATGTTCATATTCTAATTTATCGGAGGAAAATCTAATGACATTCAGCGAATTGAAAGTTGGTCAAAAAGCATCAGTTCAAAAGACCTTTACAGCAGCAGACGTGACAGCATTTGCAGGCATTTCACTTGACGTGAACCCCATCCACATGAGTGATGGCTTTGCAAAAGACACCATCTTTGGCAAACGCATTGTTCACGGCATTTTGACATCAGGACTTATTTCTGCAGTTCTTGCAAACAAGCTTCCCGGACCCGGAACAATTTATCTTGGTCAAGAACTCCGTTTCACCGCACCCGTATTCCTTGGTGACGACGTAAAGGCAGAGGTAGAAATCGCAGAAATCCGTGAGGATAAAAAGATAATCAAACTCAACACAACATGCACAAAACAAGACGGCACAGTGGTCATCACCGGCATGGCAACAGTCAAGTTTAACGGCTAAAAAATAAGGAGAAATTATGGCAGACTACAAATCAATTCTGTTTGAACAGATGATCAAGGATTTCGCCGAAAACGAAGTGAAACCTCTTGCACAAGAAGTAGATGAGCAAGAGCGTTTTCCCGTTGAAACGGTAGAAAAAATGGCAAAAATGGGCCTCTTTGGCATCATCATTCCCAGACAATACGGCGGAGCAGGCGGAAACTACAATATGTATATCTCCGCAGTTGAGGAGCTTTCAAAGCACTGTGGCACCACAGGCGTCATCCTCTCAGCACACACCTCTCTCTGCGCAGCACCCATCTTGGAGTACGGCACAGAAGAGCAAAAGCAAAAATATCTCCCCGACCTTGCATCAGGCAAAAAGATTGGTGCATTTGGCCTCACCGAACCCAACGCAGGCACCGACGCAAGCAACCAACAAACCCGCGCAATTGAAATGGAAGATCACTATCTTTTGAACGGTAGCAAAATCTTCATCACCAACGCTGGCTATGCAAGCACGTACGTCATCATTGCTGTGACAGGCAAAGGACCCAAGGGCCCCGAAATGAGTGCGTTCATCGTGGAAAAGGCATTCCCCGGTTTCTCAATCGGCAAGAAAGAAAAGAAGATGGGCATCCGTGGTTCCTCCACATGCGAACTCATTTTTGAAAACGTCAAAGTTCCCAAAGAGAATATGCTCGGCAAGCGCGGTGACGGCTTCAAGATTGCAATGAAAACCCTTGACGGTGGTCGTGTCGGTATTGCAGCACAAGCATTGGGCATTGCAGAAGGCGCACTTCAAGCAACCATTGCATACGTCAAGAGCAGAAAGCAATTTGGCAAGTCAATCTCCGCATTCCAAAACACACAATTTATCCTTGCAGACCTTGCAACAAGAACCGAAGCAGCAAAACTCTTGGTCTATGCAGCAGTGGATGCAAAGCAAAACAAACTCCCTACACTTTCATTAAAGGCAGCACAAGCAAAACTTTACGCTGCAGAAACCGCAATGGAAGTCACCACCAAGTGCGTCCAACTCCACGGTGGATACGGCTACACTCGTGAGTATCCCATTGAAAGAATGATGAGAGATGCAAAAATTACTGAAATCTATGAAGGCACAAGCGAAGTTCAAAGAATGGTCATCAGCGGTGCTCTCTTGAGAAAGTGAGGTGGAATATGAAAATTATCGTATGTATTAAACAAGTTCCCAACACAACCGAAATCAAAATTGACCCCGTCAAAAACACATTGATCCGTGACGGCGTCCCCAGCATCATCAACCCTGACGATAAGACTGCAATTGAAGTGGCACTCCGCCTCAAAGAAAAACACGGTGCAGAAGTGGTTGTCCTCACCATGGGACCCATGCAAGCAGAAAAGGCACTTCGTGAAGCACTTGCAATGGGCGCAGACCAAGCATATCTCCTCAGCGACAGAGCATTTGCAGGCAGCGACACCCTTGCAACCAGCACCATAATTGCAGCAGCAGTCAAAAAGCTTGGCGCAGACCTCGTGCTCTGCGGACGTCAAGCAATTGACGGCGACACAGCACAAGTTGGCCCTCAAATTGCAGAACATCTTGACATCCCTCAAATCACCTATGCAGCAGCAGTTGATTACGATGAGGAGCGTGAAACCATCATTGTCAAGAGACAATTTGAAGATAGATATCAAACCCTTGAAGCAAAGGGCCTTTGCCTCATCACCGTCCTTTCAACCCTTGGCACTCCCAGATATATGAACGTTTGGGATATGGTTGCTCAAGATGAAAAGGAAATTGGCATCATCACCTTTGCTGACCTTGACCTTGACAAAGCAAACATCGGTCTTGGTGGCTCACCTACAAAGGTTAAGTCAACTGCAACCAAGCAATTTGACAAGACCATTGAAACCGTTGAACTTGACCCCGAAGCAGCAGCACGCACAATCGTTGATGCTTTGAAGGCAAGACACTTGATTTAGGAGGAGCGCATTATGTCAAAGAACGTATGGGTATTTTGTGAACAACGTGACGGCGAAATTCAAAACGTGGCAATTGAACTTCTTGGTGTTGCCCGTGAACTCGCCGACAAAGTAAATGAAAAAGTGGTTGCACTTCTTCTTGGCCACAACGTGACCGACAAGGCAAAAGACCTTGTTGCATACGGCGCAGACGAAGTGAGAGTTGTTGACGACAGCCGTCTCAACTATTTTGTCACCGAATATTACGCACAAGCAGTGACACAAGTTGTCAAAGCCAACGATCCTAACGTGGTTCTTTTTGGCGCAACAAGCATTGGCAGAGATCTTGCTCCCAGACTTTCTGCAAGACTCCACACCGGCCTCACCGCAGACTGCACAAAGCTTGAAATGGATGAAGAGGGCAACCTCTTTATGACACGTCCTGCATTTGGTGGCAACCTCTTTGCAACCATCATCTGTCCTGAACATCGTCCTCAAATGTCAACGGTCCGTCCCGGCGTTATGAAAAAGCCCGAGTACAACACCGAACATCAAGGCGAAATCATCATGGAAACAGTTGATTTTGACGACAGCAAGGCAGTGGTCAAGGTTGTTGAAGAAGTGAGAGAGACCAAAAACGTTGAAAGAATTGAAGATGCAAAAATCCTCGTTTCTTGCGGACGTGGCGTCAAGGACGTTGCTCCTGCATTTGACGTGGCAAAGAAGGTCAAAGGCACCGTGTCATCATCACGTAGTCTTGTTGACGCAGGCATCATTGAACATGCACGTCAAGTTGGTCAAACCGGCAAGACCGTCCGCCCCGAAGCATATCTTGCATTCGGCATCAGCGGAGCAATCCAACACCTTGCAGGCATGGAAGAATCAGAATATATCATTGCAGTCAACACCGACGTCAATGCACCCATCTTCAAGGTGGCAAACCTCGGCATTGTTTGTGATGCAGGCGCAGTTTTGAAACAACTGGACAAAATTCTTTAATCAAAATTCAAATCAAAAAGGAGAAAACTATGGGAAAAGTTTATTTGGTTAGCGCAAAGAGAAGTGCAATCGGCACAATGCTTGGCACTCTCAAAGACGTTTCACCCACAGAGCTCGGCGCAAAGGTCCTCAAGGCAACCCTTGAGGCAGGCGCAGTAAAACCCGAGTGGCTTGACGAAGTCATCGTAGGCAACGTGCTTCCCGCAGGCGTAAAGCAAGGTCCTGCAAGACAAGTTGCAATCGGTGCAGGTGTTCCCGTTGAAATCCCCGCATATTCACTCAACATGGTTTGTGGCAGTGGCATGAAGGCAGTCATGAACGCAGTCATCTCAATCAAGGCGGGCATGGCAAACCTCATTGCAGCAGGCGGAACAGAAGTTATGAGTGGCGCACCTTATCTTGTAAGCGGAAAGGTTCGTTCAGGCAACAAAATGGGCGAGATGAAGCTTGTTGACCACATGCTTCTTGACTCACTCACAGACGCATTTGGCAATATGCACATGGGCATCACTGCAGAAAACGTGGCAGAAAGATACGGCATCACCCGTGAGGAACAAGATGCCTTTGCAATCAAGTCACAAGAAAAGGCAATCGCAGCACAAGATGCAGGCAAATTTGCAGATGAAATTGCACCCGTCACCGCAAAAGTTGGCAGAAAGGAAGTGGTCTTTGACCAAGACGAGTACATCAACCGCAACACAACTCTTGAAAAGCTTGGCACACTTCGCACAGCATTCAAGGCAGACGGCACAGTGACAGCAGGCAGTTCATCCGGCATCAACGACGGCGCAAGCTTTGTCATCGTGGCAAGCGAGGAAGCAGTTGAAAAATACGGCCTCACACCTATGGCAGAAATCCTTGGCATTGGTCAAGGCGGTGTTGAGCCCGACGTTATGGGTCTTGGTCCTGTCCCTGCAATCCGTGCAGCCCTCAAAAATGCAGGCATGACTCTTGATCAAATGGAAGTCCTTGAACTCAACGAGGCATTTGCAGCACAATCACTTGGCGTTGTCAAGCTCATCAGCGAGGAGCACGGTGTTGACAAGGAAACCATCCTTTCACGTTGCAATGTAAACGGTGGAGCAATTGCACTTGGTCACCCCGTTGGCGCAAGCGGAAACAGAATCATCGTCACCCTTGCACACGAACTTAAACATAGTGGAAAGACATACGGTCTTGCATCTCTCTGCATTGGCGGAGGCATGGGCACCGCAGTCGTTCTTAAAAATATGTAATATTAATACTTGTAATTATTTTAGGAGGTAAACTATGAGATTAGAAGGCAAAGTGGCAATCGTCACAGGAGCAGCAAAAGGTCTTGGCGGAGAAATGGCTCAAACCTTTGCAAGAGAAGGCGCAAAAGTCATCGCAGCAGACATGGCACCTCTCACATACGAATGTGAAAACGTAGAATACTATCAACTCAACGTCACAGATGGCGAAGCATGCAAAGCAATCTATGAATATGCAAAAGAAAAGTACGGCAAGATTGACATCTTGGTCAACAATGCAGGCATCACCCGTGACGCA
>JAFVYE010000047.1 GCA_017500745.1 Clostridia bacterium
GCTCTTTGCGGACATTATTTGCGGTCTTTGCAATGCCGATTGCGCCTTCTGCTGCTGCAAATGATTCGTGACCTGCGAGGAATGCAAAGCACTTTGTGTTTTCACGGAGAAGCATTGCTGCAAGGTTGCCGTGGCCGATGCCGACTTGACGTTGTTCAGCAACTGAACCGGGGATGCAGAATGATTGGAGGCCGATGCCGATTGCTTCTGCTGCATCTGCTGCGTTCACGCAGTTCTTTTTGATTGCGATTGCGCAACCAACCGTGTATGCCCACACTGCGTTTTCAAATGCGATGGGTTGGATGCCTTTGACGATTGATTCAACGTCAATGCCTTTTTCAAGGCAGAGTGCTCTTGCGTCTTCAAGGCTTGCAATGCCATATTCTGCAAGTGCTGCGTTGATCTTGTTTATTCTTCTTTCATAACCTTCAAAAGTGATGCTCATAGTATGCCTCCTTATTCCTTGCGAGGATCAATCCACTTGACTGCGCCGTCTTCTTCCTTAAATCTGCCGTAAGTGCCGGTGCATTTTGCAAGTGCTTCATTTGCGTCAACGCCTTTCTTGACCATTTCCATAAAGACACCGAGCTTGCAGAATTGATAGCCGATGATTTCATCGTTTTCGTCAAGAGCGATTTTGGTGACGTAACCTTCTGCCATTTCAAGATAGCGAGGTCCCTTTGCAACTGTGGAGTACATTGTGCCGATTTGGCTTCTTGTACCTTTGCCGAGGTCTTCAAGACCTGCGCCGATGACAAGACCATCTTCGGAGAATGCAGATTGAGTTCTTCCGTAAACGATTTGGAGGAAGAGTTCTCTCATTGCGGTGTTGATTGCATCGCAAACAAGGTCTGTGTTGAGTGCTTCAAGGATTGTCTTGCCGGCGAGGATTTCTGCTGCCATTGCTGCAGAGTGAGTCATGCCTGAGCAACCGAGAGTTTCAACCAATGCTTCTTGAATGATGCCGTCTTTGACGTTGAGGGTGAGTTTGCATGCGCCTTGTTGAGGTGCGCACCAGCCGACACCGTGGGTAAGACCGCTGATGTCCTTGATTTCTTTTGCTTGAACCCATCTGCCTTCTTCGGGGATGGGTGCGGGGCCGTGGTTGGGTCCTTTACGCACAGAGCACATTTCTTCTACTTCACGAGAATATTGCATTTTGTGTTCGTTTTTTGGAAAAACCAAAAAACATGCCTCCTTGTATTGTTTTTTTCGGTTAGAATTTTATCACAGCAGTGATAAATTATCAACAATTTTCAGCACTTTATTCAAGCACTTTTCACTCAAAATCAGGGTTTTGTATGGTTAGTTGCAGATTTTGGTGGGGATGAGTGCCATTTTGGTCAAAACAACTTGCCACCTAACACTTTTAGTGTTATAATCTTTTCACAAAAATTTTGCAGGAAGAAATTATGGTAAAAAAAGGTATTTTGGAAGAACTTAAAGCCCGTGGCCTTGTCAAGCAAGTGGTGTTTGAAGATGAACTCAAAGCCCTTCTTGACAGCGATTCACAGTCATTCTACATTGGTTTTGACCCCACGGCAGACAGCTTGCACGTTGGTCACTTTATGCAAATGATCGTTGCAAAGCGCCTTCAAGATGCAGGACATCGTCCCATCATCCTCATTGGTGGTGGCACCGCAATGGTGGGCGATCCTTCTGGCAGAACTGATATGCGCAGCATGATGACCAAAGAGACAATCGCACACAACGTGGCTTGCTTCAAAAAGCAAATGGAAAAGTTCATTCGCTTTGACGGCGACAACGGCGCAATCTTGGTCAACAATGCAGATTGGCTCCTTGACCTCAACTACATTGACTTCCTCCGTGAAGTCGGTGCCAATTTCTCAGTCAATCGCATGCTCACAGCAGAGTGCTACAAGCAACGTCTTGAAAAGGGCCTCACTTTCCTTGAATTCAACTATATGCTCATGCAAGCATACGACTTTTTGGTGCTCAACCGTAAATACGGTTGCGTGATGGAATTTGGTGGCGATGACCAATGGTCAAACATCCTCGCCGGTGCAGATCTCATCAGACGCAAGGAGCAAAAGAGCGCATTTGCCCTCACCTTTGCACTTCTCACAACGTCAGAAGGCACCAAGATGGGCAAGACCGCAAAGGGCGCAGTTTGGCTTGATCCCAACAAGACCGCACCTTACGATTTCTTCCAATACTGGCGCAACATTGACGACAAGGACGTTGAAAAGGTGTTCAGATTCCTCACCTTCCTCAGTCTTGAAGAAATTGAGGAGCTCACTCGCTACAACGATGAACGTATGAACAAGGCAAAGGAGCGCTTGGCATACGAGCTTACAGCCCTCGTTCACGGCAAGGAAGAGGCAGAAAGCGCAATGGCAAAGGCACGTGCAGCATTCAGCGGAGACCGTGACAATATGCCCGAAGCCACAATCCCCCAAGGCATGAATCTTGTCAGCGACATTTTGGTTGCTGTTGCCAA
This sequence comes from Clostridia bacterium, assembly GCA_017500745.1. Lineage (GTDB taxonomy): Bacteria > Bacillota > Clostridia > Christensenellales > CAG-917 > RGIG4097. Next base: position 2,462 of record JAFVYE010000047.1, read on the forward strand.
GGTTCCTTCAAAGGGCGAAGCAAAGCGTCTTATCCAAGGCGGTGGAATTTCTGTTGACAACGAAAAGATTACAAATATCATGCACGCTGTCACAGATGAGCAACTTGCCAATGGATTTGTGCTCCAAAAAGGCAAAAAGAACTTCTACAAAGTCAGCGTAGAAGCATAGTGGTTGAAAGGGGAAATCATACAAGTATGCAGATGGCACTTTTGAGGCGGTTTATGAAATTAAACGCTCAAAATTCATAGCAACTGTAATGGGCGAAGTTGATGGCGACTCCGCAGAAACCTTTGTCAAAAATATCAAAAAAAAGTACGCAGACGCCACTCACAATTGCTATGCCTATATAGGCGATATCAATGGTCAAGCCACTCGTTTCAGCGACGATGGCGAGCCGGGTGGCACTGCAGGTCAACCCATCCTTGAAGTCCTCAGAAAAAAAGGGCTTGTCCGCACCGCAGTTGTTGTCACAAGATATTTTGGTGGCATCAAACTTGGTGTAGGCGGACTGGTTGGCGCATATACAGAAAGCGCGGTTTTGGGCATTGAAAGTGCCAAGATTGCCACCAAGACAAAATGCACTCAAATTGCAATATCCATAGATTATCCTCTCTATTCGTCAGTTGAAAAGCTTGTTTGGCGCAACAATTGGATTTTGGAGAGCACTGATTTTGGTGATGGTATTGTGGTCAAAGTGTGGGTCAAAGACGATGACGTCGACACCGCTCTTGCTCAAATTAGAGAGACCACTCTCGGCAGAGCCAACTGCACTCTTGGTGATGAAAGTAAGTATATAAAAACCTAATTTTGCCACGCCTGTCGTGGCTTTTTGTATGAAGAAAGAACTGACCCCCGAAGAAAGAATGCAAAAGTGTTTTGACCAAGCCGTAAAGTACTTGGCCATTTCACCTCGCTCTGAAAAGGAAGTCAAAGAAAAGTTGTATGAAAAGGGCTATCATCGCAACGAGGTTGATGAGGCAATTGACCGTTGCAAAGGATATAGATATATTGATGACGAGGCCTACACCCGCTCCTTTGTTGATTACTATTCACACAGGATGGGCAGAAAGATGATGGCGTACAAGTTGACCAATGACAAAGGCGTTGATCAAACCCTTGTAAGCAATATGATTGCGGATCTTGTAAGTGACGATGCAGAGACAGAAAAGTGTGTTGATATGGCGTCCAAATACGTCAAGAAAAAGCGTGTTTGGGACAAAAAGGATTTGCAGAAGGTGGGCGCCTATCTTTTTACAAAGGGGTTTGAGTGGAATATTATCAATGGTGCATTGAGTCAAGTTGAGCTCATGCCAAAACCCGAGGACGTTGAGGAGTGACACTTATGATCAAAACAAAAGCATTGCACGAGCAATGCTTTTTGTTTGTCAAAATGAGGACAAAATCAGGTGTCAAAAAAACCAAGGGATATGAGCAAGGCCTCATTGACCTTGGTCATCACAGGGTCGGGCAATTCGCCGATTTTTTCTTTGAGGCGCTTTTTGTCAAGAGTTCGGATTTGTTCAAGCAGAACCACGCTGTCTTTGTTCAGTCCGTATTTGTCTGCAGGCAGAGATATGTGGGTGGGCAGTTTTGCCTTTTCAAGCTGAGATGTAATTGCAGCAGCGATGATGGTTGGACTAAACTTGTTGCCCACGTTGTTTTGCACCACAAGAACGGGGCGCATGCCTCCTTGCTCACTGCCAACAACAGGAGA
>JAFVYE010000007.1 GCA_017500745.1 Clostridia bacterium
AAAATATGAGGCAGAAATGGATGTAATTGCTCATTATGATTTGTTGGTGAGTTTAATTGTACGCACTTTTTAATGGGTGTACGCAAATTGTATCAAAATAGGGATGTACACACAAACAAGAATAAAACGAACCAACTCTTTGGTTCGTTTTTTTTATTATATTTAAAGAAGCCCCCTTTTCAAGCGCCCGTGGGCGTGATATAATAGACCCATGGTTTATCTTGATGAGCATCTCAAAAAATATCCACTTATGCAAACACAGGACGTCTTGAAGCTTCATCTTCAAGGCATTTTAGGCCCTGCCCATCTTGTGGGCGCATTGGACAACGTGGTTGCCCATCTTGAAGATGAGTACAATTCTGTCAAGGACCTCGGCTACAAGTGGGACATGGTAGAGGAGGTCAGCCCCCTGTATTCAAGGGTGTATCTTGTGACGTTTTACGAGAAATACCGCAGTTTTACACCTCTTGCAGAGTGCTTCAAAAAGTCCGCAGTTGAGGGGGACGTGGAGGGCTATTTCAAGGTGATCGCATCTCTCAAGGACAGATATGACAATGACTTGATTGACAGATATATTGCATCTGGCAACCCTCTCATACGCCACTCAGAAACCTATCGCAACAACTATCATCCCCACTACGTTGTGGTGGCCAACCATTTTTTGAAAGACTTGTTAGGAGATTGATATGAAATCAAAGGTATATTTCACAAAGGAAATCACTCCCCAAAGCGTGCTTCGCTTGTACAAAGCATTGGGAGTCACACTTGAAGGCAAGGTTGCAGTCAAGGTCCACTCTGGCGAGCCGGGCAATCAAAACTTTCTTCGCCCTGACTTTTGGAGGGATATGATCAACCACGTTGGTGGCACGGTTGTGGAGTGCAACACCGCCTACGCCGGCAAACGCAACACCACCGAGGCACACCTTGAAACCTTCCACAATCACGGTTGGGATGAGTTTCCCATTGAGATCTTGGACGCAGAAGGCCCCGACCTTGTTCTTGAAATGAAAGGCAACGTGATTCAAAAGAATTACGTAGGCAAGGGCATGGCCAAGTACGACTCAATGCTGGTGCTTTCTCACTTCAAAGGACATCCCATGGGTGGCTATGGTGGAGCAATCAAGCAATTGTCAATTGGTTGCGCATCCTCCTATGGCAAGGCCTACGTTCACGGAGCAGGGGATGCAGACAAAATTTGGACTGCAGACCACGATCTTTTCCTTGAATCAATGGCAGACTCTGCAATGTCTGTGGTGGACTTCTTTGGTGGCAAAATCGCTTATATCAACGTCATGAAAAACATGAGCGTGGACTGCGACTGCTGTGCTGTTGCAGAGGACCCCTGCATCAAAGACATCGGCGTGCTTGCGTCCCCTGACCCCGTTGCCATTGACCAAGCGTGCATTGACCTTGTGTACAACAGCGATGATCCCAAAAAGGGCCATCTCATAGAGCGCATTGAGTCCCGCCACGGCACCCTCACCATTGACAAGGCACACGCCCTTGGCTACGGCACCAAGGACTACGAGCTTATAGTTTTGGACTAATGACTTGGACGGAGGAACAAAAGAACAAAGCTCTGCGCACCCTCAGCGCAGTTGCAACGGCGTTGTACGCACTATTTTTGGTGTGGGCCTTGTGGCTGAAGGTTGGAGATGAAGATCAAATCATGACCAACTATCTCAACGTGTCCATTCTCACGGAGGAGCAGAGATGGATGGTGGACTCCTTTCTTTTCAAGGACCAGAAGTATTTAATGCGTCAAATCCTTGAAATTGTGTTGAACTGCTTTGTCTTTGCCCCCTTTGGATTGACCTTGTGTCTTGCCACCAAAGGCAAAAAGATATGGGCGCACGTCATCTTTTGCATCCTCTTTTCCCTTGCCATTGAACTCACTCAACGCTACACTTGGATTGGCGGATTTTCTCTCATTGACCTATCAACCAACGTGGTTGGTTACTTTATAGGTTTTGGAGCATACAAACTTATATTTGCCCGGTTTAAGACAAAAACAAACCTGATAATTACAGCAGTGATTGCAGGTGTTTTGACTGCCGTGCTCATCTACGCAGTAGTGTCCGTTGTGCTCATAAAAGACACTTTAAACTACATATTCAGCCAGCTTTAACCCCGCATTTTGAAAATTCTGCATATTAAACAAAAATAAAAAGCGACCAAACGAGGTCGCTTTTTAAGTACAAAATTTTGGTCATTCACATTCATCTCCAAACAATTTGCTCAAGACGTTTTCCCACGTCGCATCACGGCTGTTGATTTCAAGATAGTACGGGTTGCCTCCATAAAAGAAGTGCAGATAGGTTTTGTTGTTATAGGTTGAAACCTGCATTTCAGCATCTCCAAAATTGACGTACTCCGCCGCCTCTGTGTCTTGCGCCAAAGCGTTAATATATTTATCAAATAGTTGCAAGCTATAGTTCCTGACTTTCTCCCCAATGCCCACCGCCATATTTACTTCTATACCATAGACGATGGCACTTTCCTCAAATGCGACAACTTCACCATCGTACAAGTAGGTAGTTGAGGAAGTACGATTGCCAAAATTCAATATGGACGAGTTGGTTTCAATATTGTATTTTGCGATTGAGTTCTCCGTGGTTGTCAAACTCTCGATAGGCAACGGAGTAGGACCATTACCATGGGGTTGCAGACTCAGCCACAGGTGGAAAAATCCTATGCCTGCACCAAAGGCAAGCAGGATAGAGCAAACAACTATGATTGCAATTTTTGCTTTTTTTGACAGCTTTTTCATAAAAAACTCCTTGCAGTTTCTATATACACTACAAGTAGGGATTGATTTTTTTCGGATCAATCCAAAAGTTCAGACAAAATATTTTGGACAAAGATTTCTCCAATAGCAGCATCGTCATCAGGTACGGCGTTGACAATTTCAAGATAGTATCCGTTGTTTTCATACAAAAACTTAATATATATCTTTCCGTTGTCAGTTGCAAAACACACCTGAAGTTCGCCAACGTAAATCCACTCAACATTCTTGTCAAAACCCTCCTCCAACTTTTCAACAAGTTCAAGATAGGTATATCTGCTGTTGTCCAAAAGAACAACAGAAAGAGTGACTTCCGAACCGTGCACAATGGACTTTTCTTCAACAACCATAACGGTCTCATCATAAGAGTATGTGATTGCAGACGTATTGGAGTCAAAGTGCAACAAGGAGGTGTTGTTGACGGCGTTATATTCCGCAATTGATGAGATAGTGTCAACGCCCATAAACTCTATGGGGAAGGGAGGTGGTTGACTGCTGTTGGCAGGTATCATTGCAGGTATCATACCAAGCACCACCGCAACCACAATGACACAAGCAATAGGGGCAAGGATTCTTGCCAGTCTTGTGTTGACGCCCTTCTTTTTGGGCATATATGCCTTTGCATCTTGAAGCACACTCTTGTCGGGAGTGTCAAGGGCAGGGCTATTCAGGATTTTCTTTTCGTCTTTCAGCATTGTTTATACTACAATTTTTACGGTCTATTTTTCGGTCATTTGAGGTGTTGTTTCAGCTTTTTGCAAGTGCGTTTCAGCATATCGTGGGTGGTGGACAGAGGCTTCCCAAGTTTGTCCGCAATCTCTTGTATGCCGTAGCCCTCCCAAAATCTTAAATAAATCAAGTCCTTTTCCTCATCTGTCAATGTGCTGACAGCATTTTCAACAAGGATAGTGTCAAGCCACTCTGATGGGTAGTCCCTATCCGCCACGTTTTCGGGGATTGGCTCAGTGAAGGTGCGTTCTTTTAAGTTGTGGTTGAGTGCGCCGTTTTTGACAATTTTGTATAGCCAATTAAGTCCATTTTGTTTTTTGTCAAAGGAGTCCGCGCTTTTCACCACCTTAAGATAGGTTTCGCTGACCAAATCTTCGGCATAGGACTTGTTGTAAAGATATTTTCTCGCCATAAACAAAAGCATACGCCCCGTGATGACAAAAAGTTCATCAAGAGCATAGGTGTCGCCTTTTGCAATGCGGACGATCAAGCGATTTATCTTTTCAACAAGTTTGTCCATATTTTGACTATATCACGGACAACATATCAAGTCAATAATGGATTTATACAGTAAGTCTTGCAAAATATGGGCATTTGTGCAATAATAGATGGATGTGAGGTTATATGAAGTTTGACGTCAACAAATGTGAATATGATGATTTGACCACGGTGGGCAAGTTGTACGACACCGTCACGGAATACCTTGAAAATCACGTCAATTATCCCAAGTGGGTGCATGGAGAGTACCCATCACTTTCAAGCGCACAAGTTGCCTACAACAACGGCAATCTCTACACCGTCAAGACGGGTGGCAAGGTTGTGTGTGCCTTTGTCCTCAACGATGATCCACAAGGAGATTACTCCGTTGGAGATTGGCAAGTGTACATCCCTGAGGGCGAGTATATGGTCATACATTCTCTTGCAGTCCTTGATGAATATAGTGGCAGAGGAGTAGGACAATAGGTTGTCAAATTTTGTATTGACACAGCCAAAACCTTGGGCTACAAAGGGGTCAGAGTTGACGTTGTGCCCGGCAATTTTCCTGCCCGCAACTTGTACGAAAAGATGGGGTTCACCTATGCAGGCGAAAAGGATTTGAACCGTGGATATGACCACATCCCAACCTTTCAACTTTTGGAATATAATTTCTGAACAAGCAGTTTATCTTGTCAAAAAGATGGGATAAACATCAAAATACAACAATAAAAGCAATTTTTCAAAGGATAAATTATGAAGTACGATTTTGTTTCAATACCCGACAGAGCAGGCACTGGCTCATCCAAATGGGATGCAGTTGGTGGCACGGTTGAGCACGTTCCCCTTTCAGTTGCAGACATGGAGTATCCCACCGCACCTCCCATCAAGGAGGCCCTTGTAAAGCTTGTTCAAAACAACATTTTGGGCTATGCCTGTCCCACCGAGGAGTACTTTGACGCCACCATTTCTTGGATGAAACGCCGTCACAATTTTGACGTCAAAAAGGAGTGGTTTTTGTCCACCCCCGGCGTCATTCCTGCGCTGTCAATCCTGATTCAAACCGTCACAAAGCCCGGGGACGCAATCATCTTGCTCACCCCTGTCTATTATCCCTTTGACATGGTGACAATCGCCAACGGCAGACGCCTTGTGTACAGCAAGTTGTTGAACGTGGACGGCAGATATGAAATTGACTATGCCGACCTTACAGAAAAGGCCAAACTCCCCGAAGCCAAGGCAATATTGTTCTCCAACCCCCACAACCCTGTCAGCCGTGTTTGGACAAGAGATGAACTTGAAAGAGTGGGCAACATCTGTTGTGACAACGGTGTGTTTATCATCAGCGATGAAATTCACAACGACCTCATCATGAAAGGGGTGGAGCACACGGTCTTTGCCAACGTCAGCGACAGGATAAAGCAAAACTGCGCCGTTTGCACCGCTCCTTCAAAAACCTTCAATTTGGCTGGTGTGCAATGCTCCAATGCATTCATCCCCAATGACAAAATTAGAGCAAGAGCACTCACAACCTCAATGCTCAATATGAATATGCACCTCAACGTTTTTGCTTACGAGGCGTGCAAAGCAGCATACAATCACGCAGAGGACTGGCTTGAGGAGCTTCTTGACGTCATCAAGTCAAATGCAGAGTACGTTGAGGACTTTATGGCAGAGCATTTCCCGGCGGTCAAATGCTCCCCCCTTGAAGGCACCTATCTCCAATGGATTGACGTCCGTGGCCTTGGCCTCACTCACGTAGAGATGAGAAGGGCCCTTGAAGGCGAAAAGCTCTTCCTTGACAACGGCGAGATGTTTGGAGAGGCAGGCAGAGGATATCAACGCATCAACCTTGCTTGTGCAAGAGAGACTCTTGAGAGAGCAATGCAACATTTCAAGACGGCTGTTGAAAAGGTGTACAAGAGCTGGGAGGAGGACGGCAAGCCCCCTCACACCACTCTCAAAGTTGGGGACAAAATTGACAACTTCACCTATGACACAACCAAAAAGAGTGGGTTAGAACTCGCAAAAACCATCAAGCGTCCCACCCTTATTGCGTTTTTGAGATTTGCCGAGTGCGACATCACAAAGGCAATGGTTGACATGCTCAAACGCAACTGCAAATTGCTCAAAATGGCAGGCATGGATTTGAAGGTTGTGGTGCAATCATGCGCCGGTGACGTCAATGCTGTGTACAAGGATTGCTCCTTTGACATCATTGTTGATCCTGATGGAAAGCTCTATGACAGGTTCAACGTGTTTGAGTCCAACAGCGCCATTCAACTTGTGGCGGGGGATGAGAGCTTTGCTCACCTCATTGGTGGCGACATCCGTCATCTCTACGATGACGATCGCTTTGACACCTTTGCACCTTTGCTGATTGGCGGAGTTGACTTTGGCGAACATAGAGTGCTCCAACTGCCCGCATTCTTCGTGGTGGACAAGGATATGACGGTGCGCTACGTCCACTATTCAAAGACAATAGGAGATATGCCCACAGCAAAAGGCATCCTTGCGTCCCTCAAAAAGTGATGTACAATAGTGGTAGTAACGTCCGCACGGATATATAAATTTATATATAATTTGAAAAAGAGGGTGAAATCGTTTGACAGATATCATCAAATTTGTTAAATTATTCACCGAGCCGCTCGAAAGTGGCATTAACTGTTTTCATAGAAAACGGCCATAACGGCGAGACTGGTTAGAGGAGGTAAAAAAATGTACGCAATCGTTGAATGTGGTGGCAAACAGTACAAAGTCGAAAAAGACATGTTGGTCAAAGTTGAAAAGCTTGACGTTGAAGTTGGCGCAACTGTTGATCTCAAAGTGCTCATGCTCGCAAATGAAGGCGTTGTCAAGGCAGGCGCAGACTGCAAAGATGCAAAAGTCACAGCAGTTGTCACACGTCAAGACAAGCACGCAAAGATTTTGGTCGTTCACTACAAGCCCAAGAAACAAATCAGAAAGCGTCAAGGTCATCGTCAACCCTACACAGAGTTGAAAATCACCGCAATTGAAGGTTAATCAGCATGACCAACGTGAAGTTTTCAAGAAAAAACGGCAAGTTCGTTGGAGTGGAGTGCTCTGGACACAGCGACTATGCTGAGTACGGCTCAGACGTGGTATGTGCAGCGCTCTCATCGGTTGTTCAAACCGCAGTCCTTGGACTTATGCAAGTGGTTGGCATCAACGTCGGCTACGAGATTGACGAGGAAAAGGGTTATCTCAAAGCAACTCTCCCATTAGATCTCAATGATCAACAAGCCCACGATGCAGACGTAATCTTGAAGACTGCTTACTTAGGGGCGTCCGACCTCTATGAACAATTTTCGGACTACATTAACGTGGAGGTAGAATAATATGTTTATTAGAATTCAATTATTCGCTCATAAAAAAGGTACTGGCTCATCTCACAACGGTCGTGAGAGTGCAGCAAAAAGATTTGGCCCCAAGCGTGCAGATGGTCAATTCGTTCTCGCAGGCAACATTCTCGTTCGCCAAAGAGGAACCAAATTCCATCCTGGTAAGAATGTAGGCATCGGCAAGGATGACACACTCTTTGCACTTGTGGACGGCACCGTCAAATTTGAGCGCACCGGCAAGGGTAAGAATTTTAGACAAGTTTCTGTTTACGCAGAAGAATAAGACAGACAATGCCGAGCGGAAACGCTCGGCTTTTTTTCATTTTGGAAAGATTCTTTATCCCCCAAACTCCCACCTTTGATTTGAAGCAAACTCTTGACTGTGGTCAAGTATTTCGCTACGTAGAGAGTGACGGAGTTTTTGATTTGAAGGCAGGGGGAGAGAGGGCAATTTTTACAAAAACCGACAGCGGATGGCAAGTTGATTGCACCGATGTTGGTTTTTTTCAAAAATATCTTGATTTTGACACAAAGTATGATATAATACAATCAAAAGTGCAAGATAAAGGTCTTGTTTCGTCAGCAATTGAGCACGGCAAGGGTGTGCACATCCTCCGTCAAGATCTGGTTGAAACCGTGTTTTCCTTCATCATTTCACAAAACAATCACATCCCTCGCATCAAGGCAATCATAGAGCGCATTTGTGATGCTCTTGGGGAGGACAAGGGTGACTACAAGGCCTTTCCAACAGTAGAGGCCCTTGCATCAAAAGATGCCGACTGGTACGCCTCCATTGGCGCAGGATATAGAGCAGAGTATTTGTCATTGACAGCCAAGCGCTTTCGTGACGAGGGCGTGCCCAATTTTCAGTCAATGGACACGGACACCGCTCGTGCCACACTCCTTTCATACAAGGGCATAGGCAGGAAGGTGGCAGACTGTGTTTTGCTCTTTGGATTGGGCCGTATGGACGTGTTTCCAACAGACACTTGGATTGTCAAGATTTTCAAGGACGAGTACCCCAAGGTCCCCGCAGAAAAACTTGCAAAAGTCCTTGTGGAAAGGTTTGGAGAGCACTCTGGATACGTCCAACAATGGCTCTTCTACTACAAGCGCGAAAAAAAAGTATAGACAAATCGCAAATTATAGGTTAAAATAGTTTTTAGAATAAATAAAACATCATTTGCGTCACCCACGCAAACAAGGAGAAGATTATGGCAGCAACCAAAAAGTATGTAGTTCTTGCAGACATTGAAAGCGTCAGAGTTCCTTTCAGCGCATTTGCAGCAGCACTTGAAGAGCTTTCACGCATTGGCGAAATCGCAGGATGCAAATTCTACGGTTATTCAGCAAAAC
>JAFVYE010000048.1 GCA_017500745.1 Clostridia bacterium
GCCCTGCCCGTGGGGCTCTGCCGTAGGCAGAAGGGGGAAACACGTGAGGAAGGGGGACATATGCTTGAAATGTTCGCACTCTGTAAATAAAATTTAAGAAATAAAAAGGCACTCAATTGAGTGCCTTTTGTTTTGCATTGGGTTTGATTATTCTTCATCTGCTGCGGCTTCGTCAAGGGCAGGTGCTTCTTGTGCATCTTCTTCAATTTCTTCTGCCATTGTTTCATCTGCGATTTCTTCTGTTGCATCAGTTGCAGGAGTTTCATCGGCGGGAGTTTCTTCCTTGGGGGTCTTGTCCTTTTTGACACGCATGATGACAAACTTGTCCATGAGGAACATAACCACAAAGCTGATGACGGAGCCAACCATCTTGCAGACTGTGAGGCCTGCTTCACTCTTGATGACTGATGCAAGTGCGCCAGAGAGCCATTGTGTGAAGATGATGATTGCGATGACTGTGAGGACGTACACTGTGACGCCAAACACTTTGTTGGAGTTGGCTTTGAAGTTCTTCTTCCAATTTTGTGTGAATGAAATGATTTCTGCCACAGTCTTTGAGCCGAGCATTGCAATGAAGCCGGCAAGACCAAATGCCCCTTTTCTGCCACCTGCATATTCAAAGATCCACCACTTGAAGTCTGCTTCGCCACAGGTTGAAAGGAGACTGTATTGAAGAATATACATGATTGCAAATTCAGACACAAAGGCCACCAAGCTGATGAGTGTAAACTTGATTGCTTGCATCAATGTTTGATGAGTGCTGATGAAATCTGCAATTTTCTTTGCGGTGGGATGTTTTTCTGCATATGCATGCCACTTTGCGCTGATTTTTGCGTTGTTGGCAGCAATTTTTTCTTTGAGTGTTGTGTTTGCCATAGTTCTCTCCCTATATGGTTTATCTTGTATATTATAGCAAAACCCACTTTAATAGTCAATAGAACATTTTAAAGTGGGCGATCCTGCAAGTTTTGGAAACAAATTGGAGGGGGACAGTTTGAAAAAAACGCAATCCTTGCGGACTGCGTTTTGTTTGTTTGTTCATGTTTTGATTATTCTTCTTTGCCAAAGCGATTGTCAAAGTTTTCAAGGCACTTCACTGCCACTGCAAAGCAATCTGCAAGGCCTTGCATGTTGAGATTGTCATAGGTGTCGTACACTGTGTGATAGTACTTTTCAATGATGTGGTTGAGCCCTGTGACCCCTGTTGCTCTGAATCCTGCTTGTGCAAATGCTGCGCTGTCTGTTGCTCCGCCAAAGGGAGGAACCATGCTCTTGTTGCAATGGATGCCAAGTTGCTCTGCTGCTTCCATAAAGGAGTCGCTGACCTCCTTGTCTGCCTTGACTGTGCCGTTGAGGTCACGATAGTTGACTGCCAAGAACTTGGGGTCATGGATTGTGTCAAATGAGTAGATCCAAGTGGGCACGTCATCAAACTCGCCCTTGTGTGCTTCGCACCATGCCTTTGCGCCACGGAGACCTGCCTCCTCACTTCCTGTCAAGATGACACCAACTTCGGTGTGTTCAAACTCAATGCCTTCATCGTGGAGTGCCTTCAAGATGGCAACTGAAATGAGGCATGCGGTGAGGTTGTCGTTTGCGCCGTCAACAACGGTCTTTTCATCCCAGAGATAGTACATTGCAATGAGAGCGGGCACAAATGCCAACACTGCAAAGCCGGCATAGTAAACGCCTGCACCATAAATCAAAGGACTTGCAACGCCAACGTAGCACTTTGACACCGCCGTTGCAATGATGCAAAGGATGAATGAGGTCAATGCTCCCACAACTGCTGTGATCATGACTGCATCGTGCACTGCGCCGTTAAACTTGTGGTTGAAGGGCCAGTTCCATGCTGCATCGGGGTGTCCGTTGAAGAACACTCTGCCCTTTACTTCGCCCTTGCAACTCTTGATTGCGGTGACGTTTGAGCCAATCTTTTCGGGGAAGAGTTTGTCCACAACCTTCTTGTAGAAACCAAATTGAAGGAACATGATTGCAAACCCAATCACGTAAAGGATGATGCCAAGGACAGGAATGAAGAAGAATGAAATCATTCCAAGGAGTGCACAGGTGACTGTGATGTAAATCCAGCCCATAAATGAACCGGGGTTTTCCTTGTAGTGTTCAACTTCACTGCGTTCACAACCGCATTGGTTTTTGAGGACGTCTGCAAAATACTCGCAGGCCATTTTCTCCCCTTCACTGCCGGGATCACGCTTGGGCATAGTTGTGCAGACGTGCTTGATTTCGTCAGCCATGTACTGTGCGTGAGCTTCTTTGTTGTTGATGATTCTTGATAAATCAGCCATAATCTTCTCCTTACCATTGATATCAACATTTTATCACACCCAAAAAACTATTTCAATAGTAAATTAATTTTCTTTGTCATTTTTTTTGCTGTGCGCGCTCATTTCTCCTGTCAAAAATTATGATTTGCCAAACAACTCAAAATGTGGTAATATGTTCACGTGAAAAAATCAGAACTCAAAACCCCTCTCATAAAAAAAGCAGGCGAACTCAACTGGGTGTTGGGGGTGTTTTTGGTTGCTCTTGGCGTGGCAATATGCAACCGAGCCGACCTTGGCATCAGCATGATCGCCGCCCCTGCATTTATCCTTGCAGACGCCATCCACCCTCTA
>JAFVYE010000049.1 GCA_017500745.1 Clostridia bacterium
CATGCACTACTTCATTTGAAAGGAAGTAAGGTTGTGTCAGCAAGCTGTTGGCAACTTGCATATCGCCATCTTCAATGAATTTTTTGATATATCTTGTTGAGATTTTTTTTGTGTTTGCTTTTTCAAAAGGAACAACCTTGACTTTGGTTGCTCTTTCTGAAAAATATTCCTTGAGCATAGGCACACCACCCTCAGCATTTTTGCCAAAGGTATAGTCCTTGCCAACAACGACGCCAATAATATTGTATCGGTTTGTAAGACTGTCAAGATATTCAATGGGAGAAAGATCAGCAAAATTGCTGTCAAAATCCTCACAAATAACATTGTCTATGCCTTGGTTTTCAAAAACAATCAAACGCTCTTGGATTGAGTAGACTTGTGCTTTTTTGTTAAGCAGTGAGTTAGGGTCGTTGCCAAAAGTTGAAATTGCAGTTTCACCACCAAGTTTTACAGCCATTTTCTTTGCTTCATTGATAAGTGCAAGATGTCCAAGGTGTACGCAATCGAAAAATCCAAGTGCAATGACAATTGGCTTTTCATAATGGTCTGTTTTCAAAAAAACGTTCATGTTATAACCTCAAATTAATTACAAGATTATTGTTGATGTTGTTTGCTATGCCGATGACGTTTCCGTCAACTGTTGCCACAAAGTCCCCTTGAGGCAAATTGTCAAATTTGACTTTTACTCCATTGAGAACTTTTTTTCTATATTCGGGACGGATTTCAAAGAAAGGTAGTAAAGAAAGTGCTTTTTCCATTGAAATCAAATGGTCCAAAGGATTCTTTTCAAACTCTCTGACGTCCACTGAGTTTTCAAGATTGAATATCCCGCTTTTTGTTCGCAAAAGTGAACTCATGTGGCCATACGTGCCAAGAGCCGTTGCTATATCACGGGCTATTGCTCTAATATAGGTACCAGCGCCACAAGTGATTTCAAACTTGAAACTTGCGCTTTGATTTGACAATAGCTTAATATCATAGATATTAACCTTTTTGGCAGGCAAGTCAAGATTGACACCCTTACGTGCATATTCGTATGCTCTCTTCCCGTCAATAGATTTTGCGGAATAAGACGGGGGAATTTGGTCAACTTCTCCAATTAGATCGGGGAGAACCTTGTTTACTTCGTCAACAGTTGGAATGCGTCCACCAGATTCTGTTTCAACGCCCCAAGCATCCAAAGTGTCTGTTGTTGATCCAAAAACAAATTCGGCTATGTATGTTTTTCTTTTTTCACTGAAAAAATCAAACAATTTGGTTGCTTTCCCTATTGCCACAGGAAGAACGCCTGTTGCCATTGGATCAAGGGTGCCCATATGACCTACTTTGTATCTTTCGCCGGTCACACGGCGCATTATTCCTCGGACAACCACAACGGCATCACTTGACGTCATATTTTGTCCCTTATTGACGTTGACGAATGCGCAAATGCTCATAGTCTATCCCTTGCAACTTTGAGGAGCTTGTCCACAATATCCTCATAATATCCATTGAGTCTGCACCCTGCAGCACGAGCGTGCCCTCCACCGCCAAACTCTCTTGCAATATCGCTGGCATCTATGCCGTTTTTTGAACGGATCATAATCTTGTATGACTTGTTTGATGCCTCGGCTATTGCATACGCAACCTTGACTGAATCAATGTCTATGACAGAAACTATTGTGCCGATTGTATCGTTCATAGAGGTTGAAGTTGCGTCAAAGTCTTCTTGTTTAAAAGTGATTATGGCGATTTGATTGTCGCTGTAAAATTTGCATTTGGAGAGTACTCTGTTTTCAAGCATAAACTTGTTAATGCTTGTTTTTTTGAAAACGTCGTATATTACTTTTCCTGAATCAAAACCATAGGACATCAGCTCGCCGGCAACTTCGTGGGTTTGTTTGCTTACTGATGAAAACTGAAAACATCCACTATCCGTGACAATTCCTGCAAACAAAAGCTCTGCGATTTCCTTTGACATAATGTCCATGTGTTTTATGAGTCTAAAAAGAATCTCAGCACATGATGAAACCGATGTGTCAAGGATGGTGATGTCCGAAAATTTTCTGTGAGTCTTATGATGGTCAATGGCAATTTGCTTTTTTGATGCCAAAAATGATTTCATTGCATTGCCAATGCGATCCAATCCATCGCAATCTACAGCAATTGAAAGGTCGTGTGTCTTTTTTTCTGGCAATGTGACGACGTGTGCTCCGTTCAAAACACGTAGTGTTTCTGGCACGGGGTCAACGCAATAGACGTCAACGATTTTTCCTAACGAATTAAGAGCGTGATAAAGCGCCAATGCGCAAGACAATGTGTCGCAATCGGGATTGACATGTGTATACAAAGATATCGTGCTTGCTTGTGCAATTGCCTTTTGTACGCTATTAAACTGCTCTCTTTCGTTTTGTATCATTTTAGTTGTCGTTTTCTTCTGCGGGAGGAATGACCATTGTTGACAAGATTTTGTCAATATGCATTCCGTAGTCAACGCTGTTGTCAATGACAAAGTTGAGTTCGGGGAGCAGGCGAATTTGTACTGCATCTTTCATCTTGTTGCGGATGAATGCTCTGCTGCGAACAACGGTGTCAAAGGCCTCCTTTTTCTTTTCATCGCTATCTGCATAAATGGAAAGGTGCACCTTTGCATATTTAAGATCAGGTGTTGTGTGAACTTTGGTCACGCTCACAAGGGCCCCTTGGAGTCTGGGGTCCTTGATGTCGTTTGCAATGACCTTTGCGATTTGGCGTTGAAGCTCGCCGTTTACACGTTCTATACGAATTTTCATTAGATTTGCTCCAATTGATATGCTTCAATGACGTCATCAACTTTTACGTCAGGATAGTTCAAGAGCATAATACCGCAGTCGTAGTTTCTTGCGATTTCCTTGACGTCATCCTTGCCGTGACGGAGTGATGCGATTTCTGTGTCTGTTTCAACCTTGCCGTTGCGGATGAGGCGTGCTCTTGCACCACGAACGATCTTGCCGTCTGTACAGTGGCAACCTGCGATTGTACCAACACCTGAAATCTTAAAGATTTCACGGACGTCTGCACTGCCAAGGACGACTTCCTTATACTTGGGTGCCAACAAACCTTTGACTGCTGCTTCAATGTCCTCAATTGCCTTGTAGATGACATTGTAGAAGCGGATGTCAATCTTGCGCTGAGATGCAAGTGATTTTGCGTTTGCGTCGGGACGGACGTTGAAGCCGATGATGATTGCTTTTGCTGTGTCGGCAAGTGAGACGTCACTTTCATTGATTGCGCCTACGCCACCATGAATGATTTCAATGTTGACTTCCTCATTGCCAAGCTTGCCAAGTGATTGTTTGACAGCTTCAAGTGAGCCCTGTACGTCGGCTTTGATGATGAGCTTGACTGTTTTGAGCTCGCCCTTTGAAATCTTGTCAAAGAGGTCATCAAGGTTGACTGCTCCGCTTGAATCATCTTTTTTGGTTGCCAACTTAAGCTTTCTTTCTGCAGCGAGATCTCTTGCAAAGCGGTCGCTTTCAACAACGTCCATAATGTCGCCTGCTTCGGGGAGTTCATCCCAGCCAGTAACTGACACAGGAATTGAAGGACCAGCTTTTTTGACTTGTTTGCCTTTGTCATCAATCATTACTTTGACTCTGCCTGTTGCGGTGCCTGCAATCATATCATCACCACAACACAATGTGCCGGATTGAACAAGAACTGTTGCAATCTTGCCAAGGCCTTTGTCCATTCGTGCTTCAATGATTGTTCCACGTGCAGTAAGTTTTGGGTTGGCTTTGAGCTCTCTGAGTTCTGCAAGAATAAGAACATTTTCAAGAAGTTCTTCAACACCAGTTCCCATTTTTGCAGACACGTTGACAACGGGAGTTTCTCCACCCCAAATTTCAGGGAGCAAGCCATGTTCAGTAAGTTGGTTAAGCACTCTGTCGGGGTTTGCGCTGACCTTGTCAATCTTGTTGCAAGCAACGATGATTGGAACGTTTGCTTGTCTTGCGTGGTTGATTGCTTCAATGGTTTGAGGCATTATGCCGTCATCAGCTGCAACAACCAAAATTGCAATGTCGGTGGCCTGTGCACCTCTTGCACGCATAGTTGTAAATGCTTCGTGACCAGGGGTGTCAAGGAATGTGATGGGGTTTCCGTTGAGTGAAATTGTGTAGCCGCCGATATGTTGGGTAATACCGCCTGCTTCGCCACTTGTAACGTTTGACTTACGGATATAGTCAAGCAATGACGTTTTACCGTGGTCAACGTGGCCCATGATGCATACCACAGGAGGACGTGTGACAAGACCACCTTTTGCGATGTTGTCCTCGCGCATCTTGTTGAGTTCATCCTCATAAGTGGATTCGGGGCGAAGCTCAAGTGTGATGGGATGGTCCTTGCTGAGTTCGGCTGTGACAAGTTCTGCAGTTTCAAAATCAATACTGCCGTTGATGTTTTTGATGATGCCAAGGAGGAAGAGCGTGCTGATGATTTCTGCACCAGTCTTGCCGATCTTCTCGCTGAGCACTTTGATTGGCACAGGGTCGGTTGTGATGATTGCATGATCAATGACGATTGTGTTTTGTGATGATTGACCCTTTTGCTTGTTGCCGGATTTGTGTCCGCGCCACTTGAAGTCCTCATCATCGGTCATTGCTCTTGTTTCATCAACAATATAACCACGCTTCATAAGTTGATACTTATTTGCACCAGATTCAGCAAATTTCTTGGAGCCGTCATTGGTCTTTGCGCCCTTTGTTCTTTGTTGATTTTGTTTGGGAGGAAATTGTTGTGCTGCATTTTGGAGTGCTGCATTGTTTCCGCCAACTTGTTGATTGGGTCGAGGTCCGTTGTTTTGAGGACGTCTGTCTCCTGCTTGTTGGGGAGCTTGACCTTGAGGACGTTGTCCTCTTGCTGCTCTTGTATCGTATCCGCCGGGGAAAACCCTTGTTGTTTCTGTTTTCTTGGGTTTTTCTGGGGGAATATATTGTTCTCTTTGTGTTCCGTCAGAATATTTGATGAGCCAAACGTTGGGCTTGCCGGTGGCAGTCCTTTCTATTTCAACAGGTTGGGAGGTTTTTTTAGGTTGCCGGGGCGGCGTGAATCATGCGTGCGCCGGTGTCCTGCAGCTGGCCGGAGTGCGCC
>JAFVYE010000050.1 GCA_017500745.1 Clostridia bacterium
GCAACACAGGTGCCCTCCTCTACGTTGCCTGCAAACGTCACCACCGTGTTGTCGGGGGTGTATCTGCGCTTCATATAGTCAACAAGGTCATCTCTGTTCATATTGGACAAGGTGTCCTTGTAGCCCAATATGGGTTTGCCGAGAGGATGTCCGTCAAAGCGTGACGTCATCAATGTTTCAAGGCAGACGTCATCAGGCATGTCATCGCTTTCATTGATCTCCTCAAACACCACTTTCCTTTCGCTTTCAAGGTCGGCTGGATCAAACTTGGGGTTGAGATACATGTCCGTGAGCACCTCAAAGCACTTTTCCATGTGAGTGTCAAGAGAGGTGGTGTAAAAACAAGTATGGCTCTTGGTGGTGTAAGCGTTGAGCATTGCTCCAATGCTGTCCGTTTCGTTGGCAATGTCAAAGGCACTTCTTGTGGCCGTGCCCTTGAACACCATATGCTCAATGAAGTGTGAGATGCCTGCTTCCTTGTGGGTTTCGTACTCGGTGCCTGCATTGACAAAAATGCCTATGGACACACTACGCACCGCATTGTTGGGCACGAGGACAAGTTTGAGTCCGCTGTCAAACGTAATGATTTTTCTCATATTGCTACCTACCTGACGGCATATTATTTGTGGCTATTATAACACATAAGCCCTTGATAGTAAACATATTTTAAAACATGAAACCATCCTCAAAATCAAAAGTGAAACCTTTGATCACCAACCTGCTTATCCTGTCCATACTTGCCTCAGTCATGCTTGTTGCAGTCTATGCAACTGACACTCCAAGGGGCGCAGAAACCACCTCTGCCATATACAACGGAAACCAAAATTGTGGCAGGGTCGCTTTTATGTTCAACGTGTATGAAAACACCGAAACGGCACTTAACATTGCCAAATTGCTTGTTGAACACGGCTTTTGTGCAACTTTCTTTGTTGGAGGCAAATGGGTGGAACGCAATCCAAACGCATTGCTTTCTCTGTACAACATGGGCATGGAGATTGGCAATCACGGCTATCTTCATCGTGACCATAGGTTGCTTAGTCTGCAAAAAAACGTGGATGAGATTTTGTTGACTGAACGCCTTGTGGACGCTCATTTGAAAGCATTTCCAAATTACGCAAACTCTAAACTTTTTGCACCGCCATCAGGGAGCGTTGGAGAGGACATGTTTTCTGCCTGTGACAACCTGGGCTACAAAGTGATTATGTGGACTCGTGACACCATTGATTGGCGTGACCATGACGCGGACCTAATCTATAACCGAGCAATAAAGGATATCCAAGCAGGCGACCTTGTGCTTATGCACCCAACTGACGCCACCCTCTCTGCCCTACCTCGCATCCTTGAATATATAAAAAGTGTCGGCCTCAAAGCCGACACCGTAAGCAATGTGATTGGATAAAAAAGCCCACGTCTTGCGCGTTATAAAAAACGCGATAAATTGATGAAGAGCGCGAAAAGCTCATGTCTTGCGCATTGTAAAAACGCAATATTTGGATGAAGAACAAGGAAAGAAAAAGCCCACGGACAGGAGCGTACTTGTTGTACGTGACTGCTCATGGGCTTGAACTTGACAAAGTTATTCGCCAAATAGTGCGTTTTTAGGCCTTCTTGAGGACTTCTTTAAGCATAAGATCAACTCTATGCTTTTCATCAATCTTGATGACTTTGACAAGGACTGTGTCGCCAACGTTGACAACGTCTGTCACCTTCTCCACTCTTTCCTTTGAGAGCTTGGAGATGTGAATCATGCCGTCTTTGCCGGGTGCAAAGTTGACGCTTGCGCCAAATTGTCCCTTGTCATTTTCCATGATCTTGACAACCTTGCCTTCATAAATGTCGCCGATTTCAACGTCACGGACAATGTTTTCAATGATGGTGCGTGCCTTTTTGATTGCTGCTGCATCATTTGATGCAATAAACACTGTGCCGTCCTCGCTGATGTCAATCTTGACGCCGGTTTCTTCAATGATCTTGTTAATGGTCTTGCCACCCTTGCCAATGATTTCGCCAAGTTTGTCGGGATCAACTGCAAAGGACACAATCTTGGGTGCCCACGCGCTGAGTTCTGCTCTGGGTGCTTGGATGACTTCCATCATCTTGCCGAGGATGTGGAGTCTGCCTTGACGTGCTTGTTCAAGTGCACGGGTGAGGATTGCCTCGTCAATGCCCTTGATCTTGATGTCCATTTGGATTGCTGTGATGCCTTCGGTGGTGCCTGCAACCTTAAAGTCCATATCGCCGAGGAAGTCCTCAAGGCCTTGGATGTCTGTGAGGACTGCAACCTTGCCACTTTCAACGTCTTTGATGAGGCCCATTGCAACGCCTGCCACGGGTGCTTTGATAGGAACGCCTGCGTCCATGAGTGCGAGGGTGCTGCCACAAACTGATGCTTGGCTGGTTGAGCCGTTTGAGGACAAGATTTCGCTGACTGTGCGGATTGCGTAGGGGAACTCTTCTTCGCTGGGGAGGACGGGTTCAAGTGAGCGCTCTGCAAGTGCGCCGTGACCAATTTCACGTCTGCCGGGGCTCTTCAAGGGCTTTGCTTCGCCTGTTGAGTAACCGGGCATATTGTATTGGTGCATATATCTCTTGTAATAGTCTTCATCAAGACCTTCAAGCTTTTGAACTTCGCTGATTGTACCAAGGGTACAAGTTGTCATTGCTTGGGTTTGACCACGTGTGAACACGGCACTACCGTGGACTCTGGGAAGCATGCCAACTTCGCACCAGATGGGACGGATTTCGGTGAGTGATCTGCCGTCAGGGCGGACACCGTCATTGACGATCTTTGCACGGACCTTTTCCTTCTTCAAATAGTAAAGACTGTCAAGGATGAACTTGGTCTTTTTTGCATAGTCGTTGAAGTCATCTTCAAAGTGTGCAAGGACGTCTGCGTCAAGTGCATCTTCTGCAACTTCACGTGCTGTGCGATCAAAGTTTTCAAGGACTGCGTCCATCATCTTGTCTGCATATGCACGGACTGCTGTGTCAATTTCTTCGGGAATCTTTTCAAGCTCAACTTCTGCCTTGGGCTTGCCGATTTGTGCTTGAATATCTTCAATAAATGCAACGATACGCTTGATTTCTTCGTGACCGAAGAGGATTGCGTCAAGCATTTCCTTTTCTGAAATGATGCTTGCACCTGCTTCAACCATCATGATTGCATCCTTGGTGCCTGCAAGACTCAAGTGAAGCTTTGACTTGGCTCTTTGTTCAAGGTCGGGGTTGATGACGAATTCACCGTCAACGAAGCCAACAACAACTGAACCGGTGGGGCCTGCAAAGGGAATGTCTGAAATTGAGAGTGCAACTGAGCTTCC
>JAFVYE010000051.1 GCA_017500745.1 Clostridia bacterium
CCTCATCAGCGTCAACATTGAATACGGGATCATAAAAGGACAAGGTGTCACTTACTGCGTCAAGTGCGCACGCTACTTCAGAAAGCGGAATGCCGATTTCATCGGCAATTTCATCAATTCGCACCTCATGATTGTCTTCTTCAAGCAACTCTCTTGCACGAAGAGCTTTATACGCTGTATCACGAAGGTTTCTTGACACCTTTATGCCTGTTCTATTGCGTATGCAACGCTTGATCTCTCCAATGATCATAGGGACGGCGTAAGTTGAAAAGCACACCCCCAAATTGTAATCAAAGTTGTTGAGTGCCTTAATCAGTCCCACCATGCCAACCTGAAACAAATCATCAGCATTTTCATCTGTTCTATGAAACCTGCCCACCAAAGACAAAACAAGTCGCATATTTGCTCTAATAAAAAGTTCTCTTGCCTCCCTGTCTCCGCTGGCAACTTTTGCAAGAAGCTCATTCAACTCTTTTGTGGACAATTTTGGCAGAGTTGAGGTGTCAACTCCAGTGACGCAAACTTTGTTCATAAAAACTCCTTACACAGCAATTTTGCTATGTAAATGAGTTTATTATTCTATAATTTGCCCCATTTTAGAAAACTTATGAGCCAAGTTTTAAAATTTCTTTCCTTAGTTCAGAAATTATTTTCTTTTCAAGACGGGAGATATATGACTGAGAAATTCCCATCATGTCGGCAATTTCCTTTTGCGTCATCTCCTCTTTTCCATCAAAACCAAACCGAAGTTCAACAATTTGACGCTCTCTTTTTCCAAGTTTTGAGAATGTGGACCTGAGCAATTCTTTTTCATCCTTCTCTTCAACTCCATGAAAAATCTCATCAGGATCTCCTCCAAGCACGTCGCTAAGCATAAGCACATTGCCCTCAAAGTCCACGTTGAGTGGCTCGTATAAGGACACTTCTGCTTTCATTTTGCTTGTCTTTCTCAAATACATCAAAATCTCATTTTCAATACACCTTGAAGCAAAAGTGGCAAGCTTTATATTTTTTGAGGGGTCAAAACCAGATATGGATTTTATCAGCCCAATAGTGCCAATTGACACAAGGTCATCAAGGTCAACTCTTGTGTTGTCAAATTTTTTGGCAATATACACAACCAGACGCAGATTACGCTCTATAAGTGTCAATCGTGCATTTTCGTCCCCGTCAAGCATCCTCTTGATAGATTCTTGTTCCTCTTCTGTGGTGAGAGGGGCTGGCAAACTTTCTCCAGATGACAAGTAATCAACTCTGTTTTCAGGCAGCACTCCCAAAAACCTTAAGATTTTGAATACAATTTGTTTCAACATAAGCATCTCCAATGTCTAATCATTTATACACAAGTGTATTTTGCAATATCAAATCACAATCCTTGACGTCTTGCCCGGTTATTGCACCAAAGCAATTGTATGACATTTGTCCACAACGCACTTCATCAAACGAAATGATGGGCATACTACTTTCTCCATTTATGGATTTTACTTCAACAAAGCCGTCATAAGATAGCTCGCCAAATTCTTGAAGCATTTTCACAGCCGAATTTCCAAGCAACACCACCGGAAACCCAGAAAATGAGTCAGTCAAAGTATTTCCCGAGTCATAAAACCCTTTGAGCCATAACACTTTTCCTTTGTATGTGACTGCAACGTCGTAATAAGTTTTGTTGGAATTGGGCTTTTTGACAACAACAAACCACAAAACCCCCTCAAGAAAAACAATAGCAAATGCCAAAACACCCAATACTGCATATCCCCTTAGGTCTATTCCTGTCATGTGACAAAGCCCATACACAGAACCTCCCAAAACAAAAGTAAAAATAACAAACAACCCCAAAGACATTATGTAATCTTTTACTGATTTGTACTTGTCAAATGTTATTGTCAAAATCGGAGCAAGCAGAACTTTGGTCAAAACTTTGAAAACGGCAGGCATAAACGCGTAAGCCACAGAAACAACCGCACCGATGATGGCCGATGCAATTATACGCAGTTTGCGCAGTTTACGCCTTCTTGAAAATATCGTTGATATACACAACAACAAATCAATGAAGAAATTGTTGAGAAAAACGATTTCCACATATACCGTCACAACAGGATATTAAATCTTTTTGTGAGCAATTTCTTTCCGTTTGTGTCGTTCGCAATATTTTTTTAATACTATAAAAATCAGCATTCTAACCGCATAAAATGATTAAAGCCCACGAAAATTCGCGGGCTTTAACACAATTTTATAGCGTTGATAGGTTTTGACTATTGACGATCCCCTCTGATTCTACGAAGGAATGCAGGAACTTGCTTTCCACTTCTTGAATAATCAATGCGTGATGTTTGAACTTCTTCTTCATAAGTGGGTTCGGGAGTGGGTTCAGGCATGGGTGCAGGTTGAGGTGCAGGACGTGTGAACACGGGACGATTTGCGAAGAGGTTGACTTCTTCCTCTGCGGGCGTTGCGGGTTCCTCCTCAACAGTTGCTGCAACTTCCTCTGCATTTGAAAGTGCTGCTGCAACGGGCTTTGCGCTGACAATAGGTGTAGAACCTATGCTACGTGCAGGAGCTGCATTTTTGTCCATAAATCCAGTTGCAATGATTGTGATTTCAATGTCCTTCTTGTCGGGAACAAATGCTGTGCCAAAAATGATATTTGCAGAAGGATCAACAACTTGTTTGACGATGTCGCATGCTTCTGTGACTTCGCTGAGGAGCATATCTTCGCCACCGCTGATGTTGACGATGATGCCGGTTGCACCTTCAATATCTGTTTCAAGCAAGGGTGAGAACACTGCGCCACGAACAGCTTCAATGACTCTCTTTTCGCCTTTGCCATAACCAATGCCCATGTGGGCAAGACCTTTGTTTCTGAGAACTGTACGTACGTCTGCAAAGTCAAGGTTGATGAGTTCGGGGTTGGCAATCACGTCGCTGACCCCTTGAACACCTTGGCGGAGCACGTCATCTGCAATTTCAAATGCACGCTTGAATGAAACGTTTCTGTCAAGAACTTCAATAAGTTTTTGGTTGGGGATAACAAGGAGTGTATCCACAAAGTTTTGAAGGTTTCTGATGCCCATTTCTGCATTTTTCATGCGGAGAGCGCCTTCAAAATTGAAGGGTTTTGTGACAACTGCAACTGTCAAAATGCCCATACCCTTTGCAATTTCTGCAATTACGGGTGCTGCGCCAGTGCCAGTGCCACCGCCCATACCAGCCGTAATTAAAGGAGATCAATACCTTTCAATGCAGCTTTGATGGTTTCACGAGATTCCTCTGCGGCAAGTCTGCCGATTTCGGGATCTGATCCAGCGCCAAGACCGCCTGTTTGTGAGTTGCCAAGCTGAATTTTGCATTGAGGGGGAACAAGTGACATGTTGAGCGCTTGAAGGTCTGTGTTCATAACCACAAAGCTTGCACTCTTGATGCCTGCTCTAATCATGTTGTTGACTGCATTATTGCCACCGCCACCAACGCCTACTACAACGATATTTGCCTTGCCGGGTGTTTTTCTTGAAACGGGCTCTTGACGAACAACAGGTTTTTCGTCTCTGTAGCTTTGAACTTCTTCAACTACGTCATCAAAGGTTTGTTCAAGGATTCCGTCATTTTCTTCTTCCACTTCGGTTGTCTCGGGAATATCGTTAAGACCGAATTTGTCAAAATCTATCATAAGTTACCTCCGTTTATTACACGTTTTATAAATCCGCCAATTTTTGAATTGGACAATGTTTCAGCAACCACCAACAGTGAGATTTTTGATGAATTGCAGGGTTTTGCATAGCCGGGCAACTTGGGCATGACGATGTCCACGTTCATGCCAAGAGTTGAGCCAAGATATTTTTTTACTCCTCTGATTGATGCCACACCTTCGCCTGTGAGATATACAGGTGCATATGGGGGAAGCTTGACGCCAGACTGATCAATGATGTCGTAAATTATCTCTGCAAATAGGTCTAACTTTTGTCTTACTACCTCACAAGCATCTGCTCCGCAGATGATTTGATCGCCGTCTGCCACCAAAACACTATTTTCTTGATAATTCAAGTTGAGGTCAACAAGTTCTCTCGCCTTTTCTGCAAGCTCAAAGTCAACGTCCATTGCCTCGCACATATCTGCCGAGATGTGTCCACCACCAAGTGAGAATGATCTCATCATTTCAATGCCATCTCCTCTGCCTATTGTGACAGATGAAGAAATATAGCCAATGTCAACAAGCACAAATGGCTCATCGCGCTCCTCTTTTTCAAAAACTGTGAGGCCTTCTGCCCATGCTGTTGAAATGTACTTGACATCCTTAAATCCAAGTGATGCTACAATTTCATCAAAGAATCTGATGAAGCTCTTTTCGCAAAGGATGTAGGACACTGATCCAACCACCTTTGTTGCATATATACCACGAACATCACGATAAAGTTTGTCTGAATTGTCAACAGAAAACGAAATGGGACTTGCACCAATAAGATGAAAATTGCCATTTTCAAAGGTGTCGCCCTTTTTCAAAAGGAACTCTATGTCGGCATCAATAACACGACGCTCTCTGTCAAGGGTGATTGCCACATCCTTTTTTACAACAGCAGTAAATTCTGCAGGCACGCCAATGAAGATTCTCTTTGTGTGAGATTCAGCATTGCGCATTGCCTCCTTCAAAACTGATATGGCAACTGCTCTCGTATCGTCAGCATCAAACCATTCACCCTGCTCATAGCCAGAATGTTCCTTTTCAACAACTGCCTTTATACCGAAAACACTCTGCGCTTTTTTGACGCCGATGATGGCGCTGATAAGGCGAGAGGTCACGTCAAGAACGGCTATATCTTTTGTGAAAATGTTTGCCATAAAACCCCTTGAGCGCGCGCACAATGCGTGCACGCACACATACGATATATTATTCTATAATTTATTATATAGTATAATATGAATATGTCAAGAAAATTTTTTAATATTTTTTAAATTTTTTTATAATTTTTAATTTACTAAGTAAATTAAAATTTTTTTCTTGTGATTTTTGCACCCAAAGATGAGAATAAATATTCTATTTTTTCATAACCACGATCTATATGCTCAACACCTTTTACCTTGGTCACTCCAACTGCTTTTAGACCAGCCACCACCAGACCTGCACCTCCTCGCAGATCCTCTGCTGTCACCTCAGCACCGAACAATTCGCTTTTGTCAACTATTGCTTTGTCCTTCTCCACCGCAATTTTGCCACCCATTTTTGTCAACTCACTAACATAAGAAAATCTGTTTTCAAACACCTTTTCCTCTACAACGCTTCTTCCGTTGGCATATGTAAGTATAGCAGTCAAAATGGGTTGTAGATCTGTGGGAAATTTTGGATATGGTCCACTTGCAATTTCCATTGGCTCAACAACTCCATCCCCCTCCACAGTCATACCGCATGAGTCGTCTATTGCTAAAAAGTGTTTTGACACAAGTTTTGTCATCATCGCTCCAAGGTGCTCGGGGTTGCACCCAATCAACGTGACTCTGCCTCCGACAAGGGCTGTTGCCAAAATTATTGTGCCTGCCACAATTCTATCTGCCACCGGTGTTATTGTTGCCCCCGAAAGTCCTTCTACACCTTTAATTTTTACAACAGAGGTGCCGATCCCTTCAATTTTTGCTCCCATAGCAACAAGCAACCGACAAAGCGACACAACCTCTGGCTCCCTTGCCGTGCCAATTATGGTGGTGTTCCCCTTTGCAAGCACAGCAGACATAATCAAATTTTCCGTTGCCCCTACACTCGGATATCTCAGCACAATTTCATTGCCGACAAGCTTGTCCGCCCTGCAAAGAACTCCGTCATTTAATGGAGTGATTTTGGCCCCCAACTTTTCCAGCCCTTGCAAGTGAATGTCAATAGGTCTTGATCCAATTTTGCATCCGCCGGGAGTGTGCAACTTCACTTCTCCGGTAATGCTCAAAATTGGGCCAAGCATAAAAACTGAAGATCGCATTGCACCCGAAAGACTTTCTGGAATATGATTTTCTACAAGCTTGCCCCCGGCAACAATGTCACGGCCATTCCAATGAGTTTCAAGAGATAATAGATCGCGGATTCTGCACATGTTTTGTATGTCACTAATATGTGGACAATTTTTGATTGTCACCTGCTCTGAGGTCAACATTGCCCCTGCCAACATAGGTAAAACAGCATTTTTGGCAGAATAAACCTCCGTTTTGCCAAACAATCCATTTCCGCCAATTATTTCAAGATACTCGTTTTTCATTGATAATCCCCCTATTGAAACAATACAAAATGCTTTGTCTTGATTGCCTTGAAGCGTTCATCACAAGCCCCAACGCAACCATATACGCTACCAGCGAACTGCCTCCAGCGCTGACAAAAGGCAATGGTAAGCCCGTTGGAGGGATTGCACCAGAAACCACCGCAACGTTGAGTGCTGTTTGCACGGCAAGCACAGCAGAAATGCCCGCTGTCATATAACATGAAAACCTATCTTTCGCCCTCATCGCCACAATCCAAGCTTTTACGACAACAAACATAAATACTGCAATTACCAAAACCACACCTACCAGCCCTATTTCTTCTCCAATTACTGAAAGAATAAAATCGCTTTCTGCAAAAGGCAAAAACAGATATTTTTGCCGAGAGTTTCCATAACCAACTCCAAATAGTCCTCCCGAACCCAAGGCATAATAGGATTGAATCAGCTGATACCCCTCATCAAGAGGAGATGCCCACGGGTCTAAAAAAGCAAATATCCTTCGCACTCTATAGGGCTCGGCAAATATAAGTGTCACCCCTGCTATGAGCACGGGCATGCCAAGAGCAACAAGATGTTTGATTTTTCCACCAGCGATAAAAATCATTACTGCTGTGACCAAAACGACACAAATTGTGATTGACATGTTGGGCTCCAAGAGCAAAAGTACCGCAACAGCGCCACCAATCAAAAATAGCAACAGGATTTTGGGCATGGTGTCCACCCCCTTTTCTGACGCCACTTTTGCAAGCAAAATCACCATTCCAAATTTGGCATATTCGCTGGGTTGCATTGTGAAAAAGCCAAGGTTGAGCCATCTCTTTGCCCCATAGCTTTCCACCCCTAAAACTGGCACGAAAACAAGAGCAAGCAAAATCAAACAAATTATGTAAATTACAACAGCCCACTTTTTGACCTTCTCAAGATCTACAAAAGTGACCGCAAACATCACAGGAACACCCAAAACCAATGCAACAGCTTGCGTTTTGACATAGTGAAAAGGATCGCCAAACTGAACATCCGCTGAATATGATGATGCAGAAAAAATAAACAATAGTCCTACAACGGACAGTATAATCCCTGCAATCCCTATTGAAATGTCAAAATCAAAGATTTTGCGTTTCATTTTTTCAACTTTACTATGGAGTCAAAAGCTTTTCCTCGCTCCTCATAATTCTTGTAGCGGTCAAAACTTTTGCTTGCAGGCGAAAACAAGAGGTTTCCCGCGCCTTTTTTGTTGGCAGCGACAAGCCCTTCTTCAACCGCATCATCCAGAGTGTCACAAATCAAAAAATCAATGCCAAAACTTTGTGCATGACGACAAATTTCATCTTTGTTGTCCCCACAAATTATCACTTGCACCACTTTTTTCATTGATGAAAACAAGCAAGCAAAATCCTCACTGCCCTTTGCACCACCCAAAATCAAAACCGTGGTGCCATCCATTGCTTCAATGGCTGAGAGTGTTGAATGTATGTTTGTTGCCTTGCTGTCATTGAACACAGCAACTCCACAAATATCTGCAACCTTTGTCCGCCTATACTTTGGTCTTGAAAACGAATATAGCGCAGATGAAACAGTATATTTGCTTATGCCTTTGTCCATCGTAACCGCAACTGCTGCAAGGACATTTTCAATCTCCTTGCCCTTTACGTCAAGATCTGCCAACTCCACCACGGGCATACCTTTGTAGCATACAAATCCAGATGACAAATACGCCCCGTTTGGCAATGGCGTAGTTGTGCTGAATGGAATTTGTTTGCCCTTCATGAATGGCTCCAATGATCTTATCGTAGGATCATCATAGTTGTACACTATTTTGTCGCACTCGGATTGATGCAGAAAGATGTTCGCCTTTGCGCTCACATATTTGTCAAAATCACCGTGCCTGTCAAGATGATCGGGTGTTATGTTCAGCAAAACGGCATAGTCTGGAGCAAAACTATGTGCTGTTTCAAGCTGAAAGCTTGACGTTTCTATGACAGCAACGTCAAGAGCGTCCAATCTGTCGCAAATAGAAGAAAACGCATATCCTATGTTTCCAACCGCATGGGACTCTACGTGGGCAGACTTCAAAATGTGGTCAATCAGCATCACGGTTGTGGTTTTGCCATTTGTCCCCGTGACAGCAATCTGCTCCGCCTGACAAAAGCTTGATGCAAGTTCAATCTCTCCAACCACGGTTTTGCCTTCAAGACGTGCATCCAGCACATAGGGATTTCCACTTTTCACTCCGGGGCTCAACACAATCATGTCCGCTTTTAAAAATACCCCTGCCGATGAGGTTGCGTGGGGGCGGTTTTCATCATCGTATATCAATGCCCTTCCACCCTGTTCTTTTATCAGTTCATAAGCAGAGATACCGCTTATTCCACCTCCATAAATCACAACATTTTTGCCCCTAACGTTCATATTCCTCCTGCAAGCACAAAGGTCACCGCACCACCCACAAGAGTGAGTGCAAGATATAGCACTCCGATCTTGGTTTCGCTCATTCCCTTCATTTCAAGATGATGATGAAATGGCGCCATCAAAAAAACTCTCTTTTTTGTGAGTTTGAAGTATAGCACTTGTATTATTACTGATATGCACGTCCACACAAACATTATTCCTGCAGTTGAAATGAACAATGGGTTTTTGCTCATAACAGCCACGCTTGCAACAGACGCTCCCAGAGCAAGAGATCCGGTATCGCCCATAAACACCTTTGCGGGATATGAGTTGTACACCAAGTATCCAAGCAGACCACCTATTGTGGCAACGGAAAAGGCGCACAGCGACATCAATTGCTTTGTTGTTTCGTTGTCATCTCCAAGCTTTGAGCACTCTACCACAATCAAAATTGCAAACACAACAAAATATCCCACGGAGGATAATCCTGCAAGGCCATCCAAGCCATCTGTCAAATTAACCGCGTTGGTTGTAGCCACATACAAAAACAGCACCAACGGAATGATGCCCCACCCCAAATCCAAACCACCGCTTAAAAATGGGATGTTGACAACCGTCCCCACGTGGTCAGACGCGTAAGCAAAATAAGATGCTATTGCACTTAATCCAAGCTGAGCAACAATTTTTTGATATGGCTTCAACCCCTGATTCCTGCCAAGTTTGACCTTGATAAAATCATCAAGGAATCCCACAAGGCCAAAGCCCAAAGTCAAGCTCATTGCAACGAGTGACAGTGGTGTAAACTCAATAAGCGACACAATTACAATTGGAATAATAAATATTATTCCACCCATAGTTGGAGTGCCTGACTTGGACTCGTGTTGCACCACGTATTCAAGTATGCTTTGCCCTGCCCTCAACTTTTTTAGCCCTTTAATTATTAGTGGTGCAATCAGCACAGACATAAAAAATGAGCCAATGAAATACAAAGGCAATCTGATAACTGGCGTCATCTTGCTTGTCCCCAGCGCCGTGCAACATCAAAATCGCTGTATGGAATTCTTTTGCCCTTAATTTCCAAATATTCCTCGTTGCCCTTGCCCGCAATTACAACCGTATCGCCCTCAACCATTTCGCCAATTGCATGTATGATTGCATCCGTGCGGTCGGGGATACACTTGTAATTTCTTCCTGCAAACCCCATCTCAATATCTTTCAAAATGCTTTCCAAGTTTTCACTACGTGGATTGTCTGTGGTCACCACAACGTAATCGCTATAGTTTTCTGCGATCTCTGCCATAATTGCACGCTTTGATTTGTCACGTTCTCCCCCACATCCAAACACGGTGATAAGCCGTGATTTTGTGATTGTTCGGGCGGTGGACAATAGTTGTTGCAGTCCATATGGCGTGTGTGCATAATCTATGATTATTGTTCCCTTTTCCGCTCTCAAAACACTAAACCTGCCTTTGACGTTTTTAACTTTTCTGACGGCATGTGCAAGTGTTTCTCCATGAATGCCAAGTTCAGCGCAAACGGTCAAAGTTGCCATGAGGTTGTATATGTTAAACTCGCCATATAGTGATGACTTGACGTCTATAAGATCATCGCATACATTTGCAACAAATCTTATTCCGTCAATTCCTTCATACACGTCAATTGCAAAACAATCTGCTGGATTATTTAGTCCGTATGTGACAAGTTCAATGCTCTTGTCATTTTCAAGCAGTTTGGCAATTTTTCTGCCCACCTCATCATCTACGTTTATTACCGCTTTCTTGACGTTTTCAGCAGTAAAATAGGACACTTTTGCGTCCTCGTAATTTTTGTAGGTCTTAAAGAAGTCAAGATGGTCTTGAGAAAAGTTTGTAAACACAGCCACATCTGCCACTATCCCGTAGGTTTTTTTGAGATATATAGCATGTGCGCTTACCTCGCTGATTACCACTTCCACTCCTTTTGATCGCATCCTAAACAGCAAGGAAAAAAGCTCATATGGATCTGGAGTGGTCAAGGTATGAGCAACTTTTTCGCCCAAAATATAGTGACCTTCCGTCCCAATAAGACCCGTCTTAAATCCGCAATTGGATAGGATAGAATTAATATAATGAGCTGTTGACGTCTTTCCGTTGGTTCCAACCACAGACACAAACTTAATATCCTTTTGAGGCCTTGCAAAATAGTTTGCCGACACAACGGCATATGCACGTCTAACATCCTCTACTTTTACATATTTAACCGAATCATTTTCTGGCGTTCTATCTGTTAAAGCAACAAAGTCCTTTTTGATTTCATCAAGGTGGCAAAAACCGTCATCCCGCGCACCCTTCATACACA
This sequence comes from Clostridia bacterium, assembly GCA_017500745.1. Classification (GTDB taxonomy): domain Bacteria; phylum Bacillota; class Clostridia; order Christensenellales; family CAG-917; genus RGIG4097. The sequence continues at coordinate 10,956 of JAFVYE010000051.1, forward strand.
CAAATAGGTCTCCATTGTCAACTGAATGTGAATTTATTTTGATGTCCTTTATCTCCTGAGAAAGGTCAACGTTGGTGCTTTCAATCTTTAATCCATCAAGTAATTGTTGTAGTGTCATATTTTGCCTCCAAAAGTTTTGTACACTTATTTTAATAAGTGTATCTAACAAGGTCAATAGGACCGCAAAACAAGACACAAACCGAAAATCTTTTCAATTTTAATGACAAAAAACGCACCTCGTAGGGTGCGTCCAAATCTTACGTATATTCAACAAAGTCTATATATTCATCTATCATTTCTGGATTGAACCCGCTTTCTACATCAAGGTTGTTGGATTTAGGCAACGCGTACAAATCAAAAACACTACGGAATATATCGCCCACCATGGGTGCTGCCACCAAGGATCCGTAATATACATATCCCTTTGGCTCATCAACGATAAACAAAATTCCGTAAGGGGCACCTTCTTCAAGAGAGAATCCCAAAAATGATGAGATATACTTGCCCTGTGCTATGGCGCCGTTTTCATACTTTTGCGCGGTTCCTGTTTTGCCCGCAACAGCATATCCGTTTACTCCTGCCCCCTTTCCGCTTCCATTGTTGACAACCCGTGACAAAAGTTCCCGCATTATAACTGATGTTTTTTCACTAACAACATTGTTCTGCTCTTTTATCTCAAAATCTCCAACGTGATAGCCATTTTCATCATCAATAGACATGACAAGATGTGGGGTTACAGTTCTTCCGCCATTTACAACGGAAGCACATGCCCTCATCATGCCTATTGGCGTAACAGCCACGGCCTGACCAAAGCCAATGCGAGCGAGGTCAACTGTCTTTACCAGCCCTTCATCAATAAAAATCCCCGTGGTTTCACCAGTCATATCAACAGAAGTTTTACTTTTCAACCCGAAATCCTTCAGATATCCATAAAATTTGTTTGTCCCCATGGCGAGAGCGCTGTCCATAAACACGCAGTTACAACTGCTTTCCACCCCCTCTCCAAAATCTATTGAACCATGCCCTTTTGTTTTCCAACAACGTATTTTCTTGCCATCCACAATTCTTGATCCATTACAATAAAATCGTCTATCTGTGGTCATTGCTCCAGAGTCTATTGCAGCTGCGGCTGTCAAAATTTTGAACGTTGACCCCGGCTCATACACCGTTGAAACCAACATGCTTTTTGACGCTGAAAAAAGTTTCTCCAAATCCTTTCTCGGAACATTGTTCAAGTCAAATGAAGGATATTCTGCAAGAGCAATAATTTCGCCGTTTGTGTAGTCCATAACCAGACACGCAATCCCTTTTGGATCGTAAATGTCTATGGTTTTGTCAACAACACCTTCAACGATTTGTTGAACCCTGCTGTCCAAAGTTGTGGTAAGATTTAGTCCTTTTATAGAGGGCAAATAGTAACTTGCTCCGTTCAATTCTCTTCCAACAAGATCGGTTTCAGTAAGTATTGAACCATCTACTCCAACAAGATATTTGTCATAGTATGCTTCAAGCCCTGTTTGACCGTTGCCATCTGCTCCGGTAAATCCTAAAACTTGAGTCATAAAATCTCCGTTTGGATAAAATCTAAAATTGTCCTCAGAGTAATATATACCTTTAAGATTCCTATCAAAAAGTTGTATCATCTCTTCTTTTGTCACCTTTGTTGCTATGGTCACTTCAGACACGCGCTTTGATATTTTTTCAAGAACTTTGTTCTTGTCAAAGCCAAAAATCTCTGCAAATGCGGTGGCAACTCCGTCCTTGTCATCAACAGCATTTGGGCGCACATACAAGTTGTATCTTGTGGCTGTGCCAGCAAGCAAAACTCCATTTCTATCAAGGATTTTGCCCCTCGGGGCATCTGTTGGAAGATCTCTCGTCCACTGGTCAAGGGCCTTAACTTGCAAGGCCTCGCCCTCCACCAACATCACAAAAATAAGTCTAATAACAATAAATGTGAACAAAAAAACTGCCAGCAAAATTATTGCGGGCAGTCTTTTCATTGGAAGATATGATTGAGTTGTTTTATTTGATGTAGAAGTTGAACGCACCATGGTTAAAGTCTATTTGACTTGACGTCAAGTTATGACTTGCATTGGTGGTTGCGTCCGCGGTCACCACACCTGAGATGGAGGAGGAAGGTGTGGTGGCGGAACCGCTATTAAGATCGCCTGCGTTGACGATGATCAACACGGCAACAAGTATTATCACTGCAACGTAAACACCAAGGAGAATTTTGCCCTTTGTATTAAGGCGAGCTTTCTTTTGGGTGTCACTCTTATGTTTTGTCTTTATTGCTGTAAACTTGCTTGTGATGGTTTCTTCCTTTTGAGCGGGTTGAGAAACTGCACTTGTTGATGCAAGTCTATCAAACAACTCACGATCAGAGGGTCTTTCTTTGTCTTGAAGTGCATACTCATAAAGGGTGTTTGCGCTTTCTTGAACAGGTTCAACGTAAACAGGTCTTTCAATTGTTTGTACTGCTTGTGCTTCTCTGCGTGAACGAAGGTTGTCAATGTTATAGTCAAAATTTTGATATTCGTTTTGGGTGGGACGTGAATAAGGACGTGATGCCTCATACTCTCTCATGAATTCAACACTTCTTGCGCTGTTTGATTGGGGTGCGGGATTGAATCCGTTGTATGCGGGACGATCCTCGTTTTGACGTGAACGAGTTCGGGTGACAAAATCATCATATGACGGAAAACGATCCATAGGTTCGGAATCAGTTTTCGTTCTGGTGTTCATTCCCAACAATTCATCAAGGGTGATGGCCATAATTTTCTCCTTTTATACTCTTTCGACTATACGCAGTTTTGCACTTTCTGCACGTGAATTTCTTTCAAGTTCAGCATCAGATGCTGTAATAGGTTTCTTGTTTATCAATTCTACTTCTTTTACCTTACCACATACGCACACGGGGAAATCCGGGGGACACGTACAAGACAAAGCCAAGTCTTTGAATGCTGTTTTTACGATTCTATCTTCAAGTGAGTGGAAGGTGATAACCGCCATTCTACCGCCCTTTTTAAGTCTCCTTGCCATCTCTGTGACAGTGTCGCCAAGGCCGGTCAATTCATTGTTAACACATATTCTAATCGCTTGAAACGTTCTTTTTGCAGGATGGCCATACTTCCATCTTGTCTTGGCGGGATAGCACTCTTCAACAAGTTTTGCCAGTTGCAATGTTGTTGAGATTGTCTCCTTCTCTCTCACAAGAGCTATTCTTTCTGCGATGCGAGGAGCAAGTTTTTCTTCGCCGTACTCATAGAGTATTTTTGTCAGCTGACCCACCGAAAATTCATTAACCACGTTGAATGCTGTAAGAAACTGGGTTTGATCCATACGCATATCAAGGGGTGCGTCTTTCATATAACTGAATCCACGTTCTGCATTGTCAAGCTGATATGAACTGACTCCGAGGTCAAGGAGTATGCCGTCAACCTTGTCAATGCCAAGTTCATCAAGGACTGCACAGCAGTTTTTGAAATCATCGTGGACGTAAGTTATCTTTGATGAGTATGCATGGAGTTTTTCGCCTGCCGCCATAAGAGCATCTGCATCACGATCAATTGCAATGTGTCTACCCTTTTCGCCAAGGCGCTTGACTATTTCAAGTGAGTGGCCTCCGCCTCCCAGCGTTCCGTCAACGTAGATGCCATCGCTTTTGATATTAAGACCATCTATGCACTCGTCAAGCAATACAGAAACGTGAGAAAATTCCATTTTACACTCCGTGTTTCTTCAAGTTTTCAAGGACCTTGTCCAAGTTGGACTTGTTGAGGATGCTATATCGCTCATCCCAAACCTCTGCAGACCAAACTTCAAGATACGTGCCCTTTCCTAC
>JAFVYE010000052.1 GCA_017500745.1 Clostridia bacterium
GCTTGTGGCACTCTATTTCAAATATTTGAACATAGACCCCAGCGACCCCGACAAGTATGATAGAGACCGCTTTGTTATGTCCAAAGGACACTGCGCACTCGGATACGTCCCCTGCCTCGCAATGAGAGGTTATCTTGACATTGAAGAAGTCAAGGCAAAGTTCAACAAGACCGGCTCTGCATACGGTATGCACCCTGACAGCAAGAAGATCAGAGGTTGCGACGCATCAACTGGCTCACTTGGACACGGACTTCCTATGGGCGTTGGTATGCTCCTCGGCCTCAAACTCAAAAATATGGACAGCAAAGTCGTTGTCATGACCGGTGACGGTGAGTGCCAAGAGGGCTCAAACTGGGAAGCAGCAATGGCAGCAGCCCACTACAAACTTGGCAATCTCATCTGGATCATTGACCGCAACAAGCTTGAAATTGACGGCCCCACCGAAGAAGTTCTTGGTCTTGAACCTCTTGCAGACAAAGTGAAGGCATTTGGCTTCAAAGTCATTGAATGCAAGGGCAACGACATGGCAGACGTGGACCGCGCACTTGCCGAAGCATGGGCAAACAACAGCGACACCCCTGTGTGCATCATCTCACACACCATCAAGGGCCTCGGTGTTGAACACTATCAAGGCAAAGTGACCAGCCACTACATCTCATTCGGCGACAGCCGTAAGGACATTGAACCTATCCTTGAATACATCAAGAATACGGACATTGCCACAATAAAGTAATAGGAGGTGCACTATGGGAACTGCATGGAATGCATATGATGCAAACAAAATGTCAGCAGGCAAAGCATACGGCCAAGCCCTTGCTGAAATAGCAGAAAAAGATCCTCGCATCGTCGCTCTCACAGCCGACCTTGCAAAATCAACCAACACAGGTATCTTCGGCGAACAATTCCCTGAAAGAATGTTCAACGTTGGTATTGCAGAACAAAACCTCTTTGGCGTTGCCGCAGGTCTTGCAAAAGTTGGTTATATCCCCTTCGCCTCCACCTTTGCAATCTTTGCTTGCCTCCGTGGCGGTGAATTTATCAGAACAGACGCAGCATATCAAAAGTTGCCCGTCAAGATCATCGGCACACACGGTGGCCTTTCATTTGGTGCAGCTGGCTCAACCCACCACTGTATTGAGGACTTTGCAGTCATGCGTGCAATCCCCAATATGACCGTGGTTATCCCCGCAGACGCATATGAATGTGCAAGAGCAATCAAGTCCTGCATTGACGTGCCCGGCCCCTTCTATCTCCGTGTGGGCAGAGGTATGGAACCTCTCCTCCACAACAGCGAAGATGAATTTGAATTTGAAATCGGCAAGGCAATGCACTTGAAAGACGGCAATGACGTGACCATCATCGCATGTGGCAACCCCACTCGTGACGCACTCATCGCTGGCGAAATGCTTGATGAACAAGGTGTCAGCGCACAAGTCATCAACATGCACACCTTGAAACCTATTGACCGTGAAGCAATCATTGAAGCAGCAGTCAAAACTCGCCGTATCGTCACCGTTGAGGAACACAACGTCATCGGCGGACTTGGAGACGCAGTTGCAGCAGTGCTTGCAGAAAGCGGAAAGAGATGCATCCTCACCAAGATCGGTATCCCCGATGAATTTGGCCCTATCGGCAAGCCCGAAGACCTTTATGCACTCTACAAACTGTCATCACAAGGCATCATGGAAACCGTCATGGAACTCATGGGCAAGGAAATCGAAGAAGACGATTGGGATGAC
>JAFVYE010000008.1 GCA_017500745.1 Clostridia bacterium
CACACCAAATTCCACTTGACGTAAGTGTCACCACTTCCTAAATCCACCACGTCTTTGTCGTCATTGAACATATCAAAAATGCCACAACCCGACAATGAAAGTGCCAAAATTGCTATCAAACAAAGTGCCAACACCTTTTTCATAGATTCCTCCTCCCAGTCAAATATGACCGAAAACAACTCTTTCACCAAAAATATACCACACGCAACTTCAAATGTCCACAAACATTTTTCTCGCCTTTATGCAATAAACAGATTGCATTTCACTTGAATAAAACAAAATTATGGTGTAATATATATTCCGTCATCAAAATACTCTCTTTTTTGGGGGTGTGGCTCAGTTGGCGCGACGCGTATAGCAAACAATCCTGTGAATTGTTTGTAGCCAAAGCGGGGAGTGCTTGTCCACGACCGGAAGAGCGATGCAATTGCTATACCAACCAACAAAAGCAGTTGCAGGATAATGAAAAAATAAATCATAATTTTACTTGGGGGTGTGGCTCAGTTGGCGCGACGCGTATAACAAACAATCCTGTGAATTGTTTGTAGCCAAAGCGGGGAGTGCTTGTCCACGACCGGAAGAGCAATGCAATTGCTGTACCAACCGACTAAAGCAGTTGCAGGACAATAAAAAAAATCATAGTATTACTTGGGGGTGTGGCTCAGTTGGTAGAGCAATGCGTTCGCAACGCATAGGCCAGGGGTTCGAATCCCCTCATCTCCACCATAAAAAGACAAGCAGGCACCACTTGCTTGTTTTTTTTGTTTATGTCAAAAATATGAGGGGATTTGCACAACCTTGTTGTGCGCAACTGTGTTGCAGAACCCCTGCCAAGCCAGGGCTGGCGTTTCGCTTTTGTGAGTGAACTCACTCGCGCCTCTATTACGCCTTCGGCTACGAATCCCCTCATCTCCACCATAAAAAGACAAGCAGGCACAACTTGCTTGTTTTTTTTGTTTATGTCAAAAATATGAGGGAATTTGCACAACCTTGTTGTGCGCAACTGCGTTGCAGAACCCCTGTCAAGCCAGGGCTGGCGTTTCGCTTTTGTGAGTGAACTCACTCGCCCCTCTATTATGCCTTCGGCTACGAATCTCCTCATCTCCACCATAAGAAACCTAATCCAAACTCAAATCGGGTTGGTTATTTTTTGTAGTATTATACTAATACACAAATTAACGTTGTAGTTTTATTGGATTTGTGATATGATCAATTTAATCGAGTCGTTTGCAGGTGTTTTATGGAAAAGGTAAAAATAGAAAGAATAAACGATGCCAATTTTTACGAAATAACAAGGCTTAAAGTCGGTAAAGAACAAAAGAATTTTGTTGCTTCAAATACGTATAGCTTAGCTCATGCTTATTTAGCTCAAAATAACGGTATACCCGTTTTTCCTTTTGGTATTTTTGTCGAAGAAAAGCCCATCGGCTTTTTAATGATCGGTTATAATATTTTCCCTAATAAACAAAATGAGGATGCTAATTGTGATTGGTTTTTAAAGGATAGCTACGTGCTTTGGCGACTGATGATTGACAAAAAATATCAAAGCAAAGGCTATGCAAAATCTGCAGTAAAGCTTGCTCTTGATTTTGTGCGCACTTTTCCGTGTGGAAAAGCTAAATATTGCTGGCTTTCGTATAATAATGATAATTACGTTGCAAAAAGCTTATTTAAATCATTTGGTTTTAAAGAAGTCCCCGAGGCTTTTTACAAGGGTGGCGAAATGCCTGCAGTTTTAAGCTTATAACACTTCTGTTTGGGATTTTAGTGGAACTACTTATCCAACATTAAAATGGGAATCACAATAAATGATGAAAAAAAGATATTATAAAAAAGCATGGGGAATGGTTGGCTTTGTAGTCAACCTTTCTCAAATGATCGAATATAACTTAGCTAATATACTCGCATTAAATGAAATTTTATTAGCTTTTGATAAAGAAGATTCTATGTACGAGTTTGAATACGCTGAATTATTAAGAAAAACTGATGATTGGTATAAAAAATTAGATAGACTTGAGCTCGGTAAGCTTTTAGAAAACATAAAGTCTAAAACGGATTTTACAAAGGAATTTATAGATTTCCTTACTGAAATTAGAACAGAAAGAAATTTCTTTGTACATAACGTCTTTAAAGATGATTTATTTACTAAGGCATTTCAAGATAATCCAAAACAATATATCCCTCGTTTACAGGAATTAATAGCAAAGATGCATGCTGCAAATGATGAACTAGTAAAAATATTTGCAGAGATGAAAAAAGAAGTAAAGATGATTTATTAGGGGTGCTAAATTTTACACGATTACAAGTAGGGGTGCTAAAATTGTATTAAAACATTTCTACTTAGACATAAACGGACTTCCAAGTCCGTTTTTATTTTTGAGGGGATTTAACATCCGATTTGCTGATTTATTCAGGTGTTTTGACAAGGTTTCAAAAATTGTCATCCTTGACATGCAAATATATGATGATATAATGGTGGCAAGGAGAAAATTATGAAAAAGATACTCACTTTTGCACTTGCTGTTTTATTGTTGATCTCGTTGTTTGTGTTTGTGGCCTGCGACACTCCCCATCCTCCCGAGGTTATTCCTAAGGTGGACTACTCTGTCATCAACAATTTTGAGTTCTCAATTTATGAAACAGCGGACTACGTCACCTACACCCCTGACGCCAATGCAACCCACGGATTTTTGTTCTATTTGGGCACGTCTGTTGCGCCCAAATATTACGACTATCTTGCCAGCGCCCTTGCCACGCAGGGCTACTTGGTTGTCATTTCCACCAACGGCTTCCCCTATATGTTTTACGACAAGGATGAGCCCACTTTTGAGGAGTATCCCAACATCAAATTTTTTGTGGGTGGGCACAGCCAAGGTGGCGCAGCTGCAGTAAAACGCACCAACGAGCATCGTGACAAAGTGGTGGGCGTTGTTCTCCTTGCACCCCTTGCCTACCCCTCGGACAGCATTGCAGATGCAGGCATCCCCGTCCTTCTCCTTGAAGCCACCAATGACGGCGTGCTCACTGCAGACATGAAGGCAAATGCAAAACGAAGCATCCCTTACGACAGCGAGCAATATCTCATTGAGGGATGTCACATGTCTTTCAGCACCCTTGACAGCGATGAAACATTGACCATGTTCCACGATGGTCCTGCCACCCCCGAACAAAAGGAGGCACAACGAGCATCCACCCTGTCCTACGTCCTTGCGTTTGTAAATCGTATTGCATCTTCAAACTGACAAACCGCTATTTTACAATGCAAAAACCGCACTTGAAGTGCGGTTTTTTGTTCGTTTGCATCTTTTTAAGCCATCAAATCAATTGTTGCCGTGTATGACGTCATAAGCCATCTTGGGATTGTCCGTGATGATGGCATCTGCACCATTTGCAACAAGACGAGCAACGTCATTTGCTCTGTTGATTGTCCAAAACTGCACTGCAAGTCCTTTGGAGTGGGCGTAATCAATGCAATTTTTTGAGCCAAAATCATAAAATCCTTTGAATCCTTGGGGGATTTGAAGCACGTCAAAATCAAACTCTCTTGCCACGTTGCCGTAGAGGAACGCCACGTAGAATTGATAGACCTCAACAATGCTTGCAGACCTTGTAACGTCTGGATATTTGTTGTCAATATACTTGGTGACGTTGCCTTCAAACGTGCCGACAATGGTTCTGTTCACAATGTCATATCTCACCATGGTTTCATAGAGCACGTCCATTGCTCTTTCGCCGTCCTTGCCACCGTCCTTGATTTCAATGATGAAGTCAAGATCTGCGCCTACACTTTGAAGATAAGTGAGGATTTCATCAAGAGTGAGGATTTTGACGTCCTCGGGGATGTTGTTGCCACGCAATCCACGATAGGGATAGTTGCCGTCCACGTCCTCAAAGTTCTCTCCAAAGTTGAGCTCCTTGAGTTCTGCAAGGGTTTTGTCCTTGGCATACACAGACTTGTCCCCAAAATGCTCGGTTGCGTTTGACGTGCGATTGACTGTGTCATCGTGGAGGAGCACCAAGTGTCCGTCCTTGGTTATATGAAGGTCAAACTCCAAGATATCCACTTTGTAGTCCGTGGCTTCAACGCAGGTTTTAAAGGCCTTCAAGGTCTCCTCAGGGGCAAGGTCGCCACCTGCACGGTGAGCAGAGATTTTTGCACCTTGCTCAAAGATGATGTGCGGGTTTGAAGTGTCGTAGGACCACTCCCCAAGCACTCTTGGTATAAAGTTTGTAAAGGGCAACACCACAAAGTTGAACAAGAGATAAATGCCCACGACAAGTGCCACGGTTTTGATGACTTTTTCAACCTTGCCTGCAACGTGAAGATACTTTGCAAACTTTTCAACGGGCATTTCGCCCAATCTTTCTTTTCTTGATTTCAGTTTCATATGCCAAACAAAAAGGCAACGAGCAACCTCGTTGCCTTGTATTTTGATTTTTCTTTATGCCTTGATTGTGCCGGCAATCTTGACTTTTGCGTGTTTTTTGAAGAGCTTGCTGGGGTTGAGATACCATCTGTCAATGTGATA
>JAFVYE010000009.1 GCA_017500745.1 Clostridia bacterium
AAGAGAGTGTATGACCTCATTTTCAACCACATGGTCAACATCAATCGCAACATGTCAAAGGCAAAGCTTGACTGGTTTGTGGCAGAGCATGCCTCAATCGCCCTTGACCTTGCAGACCTCATTGATGCAGACACCTATGGCGCAATGGGGATGTATCCCGAAACAAACTTTGTGCGTGACACGTACACAAACCTTATAGATGAAAAAGCCCCTCTTTCTGTGAGAGAACTCTCCGTCACAGGACGTGACCTCATTGACCTGGGCATTGAGGAGAGGGATAGGGGCATAGTCCTTTACGAGCTCTGGCGTGAGTGCATTATGAACCCCGTGCTTCGTGACAGAGAAAAGGCGTTGCAGTATATTGCAAAAAGGAGTGGAAAATGACCACAGAACAACTTCTTGTACTCATCCTTGTTTTTACAATCGTGTTTGCATTGATTGGCATAACTGTCAGTCTTTTGCTGTTTTACAAGACAAAAAGGAACACCGCAACAATGGGCGGGGTTGACGATGCAGAAAAACTTGCAGAGGACGTCAAAAAAGAGATGGCCACCACCATCAAGATTGAAAACAGCATGTTGACCGGCGCAGTCAATGCCCAAACCTCTGCCACCAAGGATATGACCACCCGCATTGACACCTTCATGCAGGACGTCACAAGAAAACTTGAGGATATGAAGGCAGACAATGCAAAAAACCTCTTGGCAGTCAAAGAGGACAATCAACGTCAGCTTGAACTTGTCCGTGAGGACAACAAAGCACAGCTTGAAGCGGTGCGCAAGGACAATGAGAAACAACTTGAAAAGATGAGAGAAACAGTTGATGAAAAGTTGTCTCAAAACCTTGAACAACGCTTCAATCAATCCTTCAAACTTGTGGGAGAACGCCTCACAGAAATCAACAACACCTTCAACGCCCTTCAAGGACTTCAACATGACGTCAATGATTTGAACAAGATTTTCAAAAACGTCAAGACTCGTGGCACTTGGGGGGAAGTTTCTCTTGAAAGTCTACTTTCACAAATTCTCACAGAGGACCAATATGGCAAACAAGTCAAAGTCAAAAGAGGAGAGGACACAAGAGTTGACTTTGCCATCAAGCTTCCAGGCACAGGAGATGGCACGGTGTATCTTCCCATTGACGCAAAGTTTCCCATTGAGGATTACGAGCGCCTTGTGGACGCATCAGTTGAAGGGGACAGCGCAGTTGTTGAAACCTATGCAAAGGCCCTTGGCGATGCGGTGATGAAACAAGCACGTTCAATACGTGACAAATATATCAACCCTCCTGCAACCACAGATTTTGCAGTGATGTATCTCCCCGTTGAGGGGCTTTATGCAGAGGTTGTAAGACGAACAGAACTCCTTGGCAAGCTCCAGAATGAGTGCAAGGTTGTGGTGGCAGGCCCTACCACACTTTCAGCACTTCTCAACAGGTTGCGCATGGGATTCAGGTCCGTGGCAATTGAAAAGAAGAGCAAGGAAATCTCCAAGCTCCTTGTGCAGTTCCAAAAAGATTTTGACAAGTTCAGCCAATATCTATCAAAACTCAAGGACAACGTGGGCACAATTCAAAAGACCATTGACAACGCTCAATCAAAGAGCGCAAGCATTGGTGCTAAGCTTGCAAAAGTCACCAAGATTGACACCCCTGACAGCGTGGATCTTCTTGAGGGATTTTCAAGCACAGACGAAATAATAGAAGTGGCAACAGACTTTAATACGGAGGAATAGATGAAAGCAGATTTCCATTTGCATACAACTGCAAGTGACGGCAGTATGACCCCAACACAGGTTGTGGATTGGGCAAAACGCACCGGGCTTGAAGTGATTGCAATCACCGATCACGACAGCGTGAGCGGAATCGATGAGGCCATAAAACGAGGCAAGGAAGTGGGGGTGCGTGTCATCCCCGGCATTGAGATTTCAAGCTTCTCAAATTGCGAAATCCACGTTTTAGGATACAATTTTGATTACAAAAACCCTGCATTCTTGCAAGATCTTGCAGGAATTCAAGGCATGCGAAAGGAGCGCAACAAGGCCATTCTTGCACGCCTCAACGAGCTTGGTTTGCCCTTGTCATTCACTCCCGACATGGACGGCGTTGGACGTCTTAACATGGCCAAAGAGATGGTGGAAAGGGGGTATGTCAAGGACGTCAACGAGGCCTTTGAAAAGTATCTTGGACCCAAGGGCAAGGCCTATCAAGAGATAAAGCGCACCACCCCTATGGATGCTGTCAAGATCATCAAGAAGCATGGCGGAATTGCCTCACTTGCTCACCCCAAAAAGTATTTGCTTGACAAAAAGCTTGATCTCCTCGTGGGCGGACTCAAAGCCCACGGCCTTGACGGAATTGAGGTGGAATATCCCAGATACACCGATTACGACAAGTCCGAGTTTAGACAAATTGCAAAAAAATACGGGCTGATCATAACGGGGGGAAGCGACTTCCACGGAGATGAGGACAAGGACTTTCAAGTCAATCCAGACAAGGCAACGCTCCGAGCTTTGAAGATAAGGTATTAATAAAATCCGCAACACAACGCATACTATCGGTATGCGTTTTATTTTGTCAGAAAAAAGGGGATTTTTGAGGGCATTGGCTTTGTCAATCATCATTGCACTCTGCATAGTATGTGGTATGTGCAGTATGTTTGTCGGTCAAAAAGTTGCAAGGGCAGAGGCCCCAAAGGTGGAGCTAATCTCCTCCTTTTACACCTATTACGGATATAGCGGTCCAAACCGAAAGCACAACGTTGAATTGGCTGTGAGCAAGCTGGACGGAGTGGTTGTGGCTCCAGAAGAGGAGTTCTCTTTCAACGATTTGGTTGGGCCAAGGCGAGAGGAGAGGGGGTTCAAGACAGCCCTTGTTATACAAGACGGGCAGTTTGTTGAGGGCGTTGGTGGCGGAGTGTGTCAAGTGTCAAGCACCCTATATAATGCGGTGCTTCTTGCAGACCTCACCGTCACAAAAGTTCATGCCCACTCCTTGCCCGTTGGCTACGTTGCGCCCTCATTTGATGCTATGGTGTCAAGCGCCAGCGATTTTAGGTTTGTCAACACCCTTTCGCACTCGGTAAGGATAGAGGGAGAAACAGACGGCAAATATCTGCGATTCAACATATATGGAGTCAGGGGCAGAAAGGTGTCTCGGCGGTCCGAAACCATTGAAGTGTTGGACTTTGAAACAGAGTATCGTGATGACGACACAATATTGTTTGGGGAGGAGATTGTCCACTCAAACGGCGCCCAAGGATTGAGGTCAAAAGGTTATCTTGAATATGAAATGGGGGACAAAGTGGTGACACGGCTCATCCGCACGGACGTTTATGCCCCACAAAAAAAGGTTGTCCTCCGTGGAACAAAGCCAATTGATGAGGGGGCGGTGCTTCCCAACACACAATGATGACAGATTGACAATTCGCTCGCAGGTGCGGGCGAATTTAATTTCACAAATGGCATTTGTGAAAGTCTATTGATTTACGCCTGTCCTTGTGCTAAAATAACTTTGGAGTTATTATGAAAAACACAAATTTTTTGCTTGAACAATTTGAAACTTTGTTTGCAAACGGCCTTGACAACAAGGCAATGGTCAAGGCCTTTTCACTCCTTGGCTTTGACGGATATGAAGAGGGCGATTTTGCGTTTAAACTTTGGAGTGATTATCTCCCCATAGCAGACGAGCATCCCTACACCAACGAGCAACGCAATCTGCACGTCTTGTGGGAAGCGGTTGACCGCTCTCCTTTGTCCATCAACGTGGATTTTGCCATCCCTTTCCGCAGAATGATTGCCAAAAAGCTTTTCAAAAAGTGCGGAGATGGATTCATCGCCAACGAGGGTTGCAGGTTCAACTATGGTCATCTCATTGAGGTGGGCGATGGCGTCACTTGGAACCATTGTTGCTATATTGACTCAAAGGGCGGAGTGTGTTTTGGCGACTTTTCAATGGTCACGGAGTACACCAAGATCTTCACTCACGGACACAGCGAAAGCGACCATATGGTGCGCAGTTACAGCCCTGTCAAAATTGGCAAATACGTCAAGATCTACACCGCATGCACCATTCTCCCCGGGGTTGAACTTGGTGACGGAGCAGTGGTGGCAACAGGCAGTATAGTCACCAAATCCGTCCCCGAAAAAACCATGGTGGCAGGCATCCCCGCAAAGCCTGTCAGAGATAGAAAAACCGAGGGCAAAGACATGGAAGAATTCAACCATTACACCTTGACTGACAAGGCATTCCAACAAGATATTTAAGGAGAAACCTATGGGATATATTGACAATTACAACGAGTGGCTTTTTTCAAACGAGCTTGACCAACACGACAAGGCACGCCTCCTTTCTCTCACCGAAAAGGAAAAGGAAGAGATGTTTTTTGGTCCCCTTGCTTTTGGCACCGCAGGCATGCGTGGAATCATTGACGTGGGCACAAACCGCATGAACGTGCACACGGTGAAACGTGCAACAAAAGGTCTTGCAGATTACGTCATTTCACTTGGCAAAGAGGCCATGGAAAGAGGCGTTGTCATCTCCTATGACACACGCAGATTTTCAAGCGAGTTTGCTGTGGCTGTTGCCAAAGTGCTCAGCGCAAACGGAGTGAAGGCATGGCTCTTTGAGGACGTTCGCCCCGTGCCCATTTGCTCATTTGCCGTGCGTCATCTTGGTGCAATATGTGGCGTCATGATCACCGCATCACACAACCCCAAGGAGTACAACGGCTACAAGGTGTATGGAGAGGACGGAGCACAGATGTCCCCCGAAGCCACAGATAAAGTGGTCAAATTCATAGGTTCAACCCCCTATTTTGGCATAAACGAAGCAAAAGTGTCCTTTGACGGCAACAGTATAAAAGGCAAAAACAACGTTGCACTTGACGACTATATCACCATCATTGGCAAGGACGTTGACAACAAATATTTTGACGCCATAGAAACTCAAGGACTCTCTCCCGAGGCGGTCAAGGAGTACGGCGACAAAGTGAAGATTGTCTACACTCCCGTCCATGGCAGTGGCTATATGCCTGTGACAACCATTCTTGACAGAATGGGCATTCCTGTCAGCGTTGTCCATGATCAAGCCCTCCCCGACACCGAGTTTGGCACAGTCCGTGTGCCCAATCCTGAGGAGGCCGACACCTTGAGTTTGGGTGTTGAACTTGCAGACCAAATTGGCAGCGACATTGTCATTGGCACAGACCCCGATGCCGACCGCATGGGCATTGCCGTCCGTGACAACGAGGGCAAATTCACCCTCCTCACAGGCAATCAAATTGGCGTCCTTCTTGCAGACTATATTATGCGCAGAAAGACCGAAAAGGGCACTCTTCCTAAAAACGGAGCAATGGTCAAAACCATTGTCACAACCGAGCTTGCAACACGTGTTGCAGACCACTATGGTGTCACCACTTTTGACGTGCTCACAGGGTTCAAATTTATTGGCGAAAAGATGACCACTTGGGAGCGCACAGGAGAGTACACCTACGTCTTTGGTTTTGAGGAAAGTTATGGCTCTCTTGTTGGCAATCACGCAAGAGATAAGGACGCAGTTGTTGCGTCAATGCTCTTTGCAGAGATGACTTGCTACTACTATGGACAAGGCAAAACCGTCTATCAAGTTTTGCAAGAAATCTTTGCACGCCACGGCTACTTCATTGAAAAGACAATCTCCATCACGTTCCCCGGCCTTGACGGCATGGACAAGATGGCGTCAATCATGAAGATGATGAGAGAAACCACCTACAAAAACGTGGCTGGCAAGAGAGTGCTGGCAGTTGATGACTTTGTCACACGCACACGCACCGATGCAGACGGCACAAAGAGCCCTCTTGACCTCCCCAAAAGCAACGCACTCAAAATCCATCTTGACGGAGGCGACTGGATTTGTGTCCGCCCCAGCGGCACGGAGCCCAAACTGAAAATCTATGGCGCATCCTCTGCACCCACCCTTGATGATGCCAAGTTTAAGGTGGAGGAGTATCTTGACACCTTTAAGTCAATGTGTTAAAACTGCGCTATTTTGCGCCTGACTTTGTCAGATTCACTCGCAGGATTCTCACGTACGGCAAGTACGCTACGACCCCTGCGAGTGTTTCTTCCTCGTCATCCATCAAAATATTGCAGTTTTACAAACAAAATTGCTCATTGAACTGAACAAACTGATTTAATCACAATATGAAAAAATAAAAGGAACGGAAATATCCGTTCCTTTTTTATTTATTGATTGAGCTTTATTCCTCTGTGTCGGGCATGGCGTCAATGTCGCTGGTGGATTGTTTTGCGCCAATCTTCATATCCTCAAGTTTGTAGGTGCGCACGTCATAGTCGCCGTTTGACAGGAGAACACGGACACGTGAGGTTTGTTTGATGAGGTCGTTTTGTTCAACTGTGCCTTCGCCATCGGGGGTTTTGACCTTGCTTCCAACCTTGGGCATTTCCTTGTAGACTTCGCTATAGTAGGCATTTTCGTACTTCAAACAGCACATAAGGCGACCACAAACACCGCTTATCTTTTGAGGGTTGAGGGAGAGGCCTTGGATTTTTGCCATTTTGATGGACACCTTTTCAAAGTCGGGCAGGTGAGTGGTGCAACAGCAGGGGCGTCCACAAGACGCAAGAGCGCCACGCATTTTTGTGTCGTCACGCTCGTAGATTTGTCTGAGTTCAATGCGCACCTTGAAGATGGATGCCAAAATCTTGACAAGCTCTCTAAAATCCACTCTGCCTTCTGCAGTAAAGTAGAAGATGAGCTTTGAGCGATCAAAGGTGTACTCGGCGTCAACCAGCTTCATTTGAAGCCCCATATCAGCCACTTTTTCACGGATGACTTTGAGGGCGTGATCCTTGTCCGCAAGGTTCTTTTCCATCTTCTTGACGTCCTCGGCAGTTGCTTTGCGGATGACGGGCTTCAAGGGTTGGACGATATCCTTTTCTTCAACTTCTTTGTTTGTTATGACAACGGTGCCAAACTCTTGACCGCGAGCGGTTTCAACGATTGCGCCATCGCCCTCATCAAAGAGGACGTCTTTTGGGTCAAAGTAGTACACTTTGTTGCCGTTTTTAAACTTTATACCAACAATTATTGCCATTTATATTTTGCCTCCAATATTGAGAAAAGAAGGGAGTCCACAACGGCCTGAACGCTCACGTTGAGGGAGAGCTTCCTTCTTGCATCGGTAATTATCAAAATGATTTCGCTGAGTGCCTTTGCTGAAAAGCCGTCAGCAATTGAACGGATTTGCATGCCCACGTGCCTTGACAGCACTTGATTGTTGCTTTTTGTTGCAATCATATCTCGGAGGATGATGGAAAGCACGTTCAAAAACTCCTCCGTGTTTTTCAGCAGAGCAGGAGAGTGGTCAAGAGCCACCACGTCCGTGCTCTTTGAAAGCCCTTTCAAGAGCGTGATTGCAGAGGAGTAAAGCTCTGCATGATTGGGGGATTTTGCAATCCTATATGCCTTGCCAAGCTGGCCCTCGCTGCAATCGGCAGCAAGAGATGCCACCTCATCACTACAACCAAGGTCAAGCATTGCCTGCTTCACCGTGTCGTTGTCAAAGATGTCCAAATATATGGCTCTGCAACGGGACTTGATGGTGTCAAGCATTGCAGATTCGTTGGACACGCCAAGGAAAATGGTCACTCCGACAGGGGGCTCCTCAAGAGTTTTTAGAAGAGCATTTTGAGATGCCTGATTCATCAAATCCGCACGATGGATATAATACAGCTTGGTGCCTGAAAGTGATTTGATGCTGGCGTCTTTGGTCATGTTGCGGATGGTTTCAACCTTGATGTTTTCGGCATTGAGGTTGAGCATGGCAACGTCTGCATGGTTGTTGTGGACCACGGTGTTGCAGGGGCCACAATGCATGCAAGCGGACTTGGTTTCGCAAAAGATGGTGGCGGCAAGGAGCGTGAAAAACTCCTTCACAATCTCGTTGTCGGGGGACACCAGCATATAGGCGTGCCCCACTTCAAGACGGAAGTCACTGCGCAATATATTGTACGCGCGGGAGTTTTTTAGAGTGTCTTCAAAAAGGATTTCACTCACTTGATAGCACCTCTTTGACGCAGGGCGTCAATGATAAGATTTTTTGTGACGTTTTTGTCAAAGCTGGGTTTTATAGGCACGATTCTGCCGTTTGAAATGGCGATTTCGGCTTTATAACCCTCGTATACTTTGTTGTGGAACTCTCTGTTTTCTTGCTCCATGCGGTCGTTGCCGGGGGTGGCTCTAAATGACTCTGCGGGGCAGAGGTCAAGGAAGATGGTCACGTCTGGCATGCAGTTTTCAACAGCGTAGTAGTTGACCTTTTTGACAAGGTCTGCACCAAGACCACGGGCATATCCTTGATAGGCGATTGAGCTGTCAAGATAGCGATCGCACACAACAATCTTGCCTGCTCTCAATGCAGGCAAAATGACTTGATCAATGAGTTGCACTCTGCTTGAAGCGTAGAGCATTGACTCTGTGACGGGGGCCATTTCGGTGTTGTTAGGGTTCAAGATAACTTTGCGGATTTGCTCCCCAATGGAAGTGCCACCGGGCTCACGGACAAACACGGCCTCTTGGCCTGTTCTATTGAGATATTCTTTTAAGAAATTGAGCTGTGTTGATTTGCCAACGCCTTCACAGCCCTCAAAGGTAATAAACATAAGTCACCTTCCTTTTGGTCAACATAGTATAACACAAAACCTTGCGGATAACAACAAATTTGATCCTATCACTCAAGGTTGTCAAGGATATAGTATTGTTCATCGGTGGGCTTCAAATCCTCTCCCAAGTAGAACTTGTCAAGATAGGGCTTGATGCAGTTGGTCAAATCTGTGTTTTCGTGATAGTTGGAGCTGTTGTGTAAGGCCCAAATCTCTGCAATGGTTTCTGCGCTGTCGGTGTAGATGTTGGCTTGCTTGTTTTTGAGGGTGCTTTCATTGAAGTTGTAAAGGCCCCAGCTTGAATATCCTGCTGCATGCTTTAACGTCCAAGTTGTAAAGGACCAGCCCTTGCCGGTGTAGAGCTCCATTACCCCAGCCCAAGCTTGGGCTTCGGTTTGGTCGCTGTTTTGGTTGTGTTTGTATTTGTCGGGGTGAGTGTCGGGCCACACGTTAAACTCGCCAATGAGGACGGGGTAGTCACGCTTTGACAAGTTGTCAAGTTGTCCAACTTGGCTGTTGTAGTAGGCAGAGTTCAACTGATTGCCACTTGCCCAGTTGTAGTGGTGGAACTGATATATCACGTTTTCCCAATCGTACTTGGAGGGCTTGGGGAGGTCCCATATTGACCAGCATGACTCAACTGATATGACGTGATTTGGATCAACCTCACGGATTGCAATGATGAGTTCATCAAAATACTCCCAGGTTTGTTTTGTGGTGGTTTGTGACTTGCCACCTCCTGCATTTAGGGTTGCAACACCGGGCTCGTTCATGAGGTCGTAGACGGCCACCCAAACGTTGTTTTTGTATCTTTCTGCAATGGTCACCCAAAGCTCTTTGGTTTTTTCACGGCAGATTTCGCCAATTTCATCATCACGCCATAGACGGCCAACCTTTTCGCTGATGTCGCCGGTGTGGTCTTGGCCAGATTGTGAGCCAACTGCGCCGTGCATATCAAGGATGGCGTAAAGTTGGTATTTCTCGCACATTTCAAGGGCCCAGTCAAGACGGTCAAATGCATCCTCTTTCATTGTGAGGTCTGCATAGTCCTTGACCACCCACTTTGATGAGGACTCGTCATAGACGAGAGGGTCCATAAGGTTCATATAAGTGAAGGGGATGCGGACGCAATTGAGGCCAAGATTTTTGATGTTTGCAAAGTCCTGTTCTGTCACCCAATTGTCCTCGTACACCCCAATGAGCTCTTTGGCTTTGTCCTCGCCAAAGCGGTTGTAGAGGGTGAGATAAATGTCAAGTTGAGCAATTTCTCTGCCTGTTTCGATGGGGCAGAGCCATTGTTCTTGCACAAGCCATCCTCCAAGGTTGGTGCCCATGAGGCCCATAGGATTGCCGTTGTGGTCAAGGAGGCGTATGCCGTCTGCGGTGACAAATGTGTCGGGCTCGGGAGAGGGAGGAGTGTCGTTGTTGGGCTCATCGGGAGTTCCGCAAGCCACAAGGGTGCCAAGAAGTGTTGCCATGATAAGAATTGTTGCCAAAATTGCCAAATATTTTTTCATAATTGACCCCTGTGTTTTTGTAAATATTATTTTACCCTTTTATGAGGTGGGTGTCAATACGGCAAAATTCTTTTTTGTGTTGACTTATAGATTATTAAGTATTAAAATAAGTTTAATATGGGCTTTTGCCCGCGTATGCGCACATAGCGAGACAGCAAATTTCTCAACGGAGATATATATGGATCTTAAACAAATTGAAGCCAAATGGCAGAAAAAGTGGGAAGAAACAGCCATCTACAAGTTCAACCGTGACAGCGTCAAGGATAAATATTACGTCCTTGAAATGTTCTCATACCCTTCTGGAGCAAAGCTTCACGCAGGACACTGGTACAACTACGGTCCCAGCGACAGCTTTGCACGTTTCAAGCGTATGCAAGGCAAGGAAGTGTTTCATCCTATGGGCTTTGACGCCTTTGGACTTCCTGCAGAAAACTACGCAATCAAGACGGGCATTCATCCCGAGGACAGCACCATCAAAAACATTGAAACAATGGAAAAACAATTGAAAAAGATGGGTGCAACTTATGACTGGGATTACGAAATCAAGACCTGCATGCCCGACTACTACAAGTGGACACAATGGATGTTCCTTCAAATGTACAAGCACGGCCTTGCATACCGCAAGGAAGCACCAGTCAATTGGTGCCCCTCATGCAGTACCGTCCTTGCCAACGAGCAAGCACAAGACGGCGTTTGCGAAAGATGCGGAAGCACCGTTGTGAGAAAAAATCTTACACAATGGTTTTTCAAGATAACAGATTACGCAGAGG
>JAFVYE010000053.1 GCA_017500745.1 Clostridia bacterium
AATGGGAGGTGTGATAATACTGAACGCCACCACCTCTATGGCAAAGTTGAAGCCAAACCATGCAAGGATATATTCCACGTCAATGATGGTGTTGCCAAGGGTTGTGTTGTTGAAGAATATGAGTGTGAATATGGCAACAAAGAGGGTGTTTGTGATGACCCCAAGGGCTGTTGAAACAAGGTGTATTGCTTGACGGACTGCCAGCTCCTTTGCCTTGTCCTTGGTGGATCTTTGAGGAGCATCAGCCGTGACAACTGCCTCACCCTCGGACTCTTGGTTTGAAAAGTCTGTGTCGGGGTTGGCGTCCTCGTACTCATCATATCCATCTGCGCCGTCTGCGTCCACGATGAGTGGTTGATTTACGGCATCTAACTTGGTGTTTTCATCATTCTCGTCTGCCTCTACCCTGTCATCATCTTCCTCTATTTGATCCTCGTTTTTTGTTGCAGGCACCTTCAACCACTTTTCAAGAAGAAGTTTTTCAAGGCCTATACGTGACCAATAGGCAACCACTGCAATGAGGATGCGAGGCACAAGACACACCAAGGGATTTTGGAAGATTGGTGCAATGGGGCTTGCTGCCTTGGTTGTGAACCAAGCAATATAGTTGATGAACCCCATAAGTATGCCCATAAACAGCGAGGTTTTGAAATCACAAACCTGTGCAAGAATCAAGGTGGGCAATATCATAAGTGCCAAAGTTATTGTGCCAAATTGAATTGGTACAAAACAAAAAATTATGGTGAGAGCAAGCATGAGTGCAAGAAGTGCAATCTTTTTTGTTCTGCCAAGTCTGGTTTGAGCGGATGACTTTGCCATAGTACCCTCCTTTCCTTATTATTATGAATAAATTATAGAACCATTTTCTGTCTTTGTCAAATATAGATTTGCAAACGTGAATGTTGTTCACAATTTTCTGTTTTTTGCATAAAAAATTGAACTTTTTACACTTACGATGCCCCCTTGATCCTGCTAATGTAAAAAAATGCTATGCTATGACAAAAATGAGTGGTATAATTGTTGCAACACAAATCACGAGGCGAACTATGAAAAAGCTTTTTTCTATCTTTGTCGTGCTTGCTCTTGTGCTGTCAGTCTTTGTGGCTTGCAACCCTGATGACGTCACGCCAGAAGAACCCACATATCTATACAATGATTTCACCGCAGAAGAAAAGGTCATATTCAATGACTTTCTTGGAGAAGTCATCCCCTTCTTCCCTGCAAATCAATATGAGGTTGAGTTTTCTGATGGCGTAATTGACAACATTGACTACTACGTCATTGGCATAACACGCACAGAATTTGACGGATATCGCAATCTGCTTACTGCAAGCGGATATTTTTACAAGGGAACGGAGAGCGATCCTCTCATCCCCGACAGCGACACTTGGTACGTGTATAAAAAGGGCGACATCGGCATTGACCTCTGTTTTTTCTTCAACGAAGAACACAACCTCAACGTTGCCGACATTTATGTGTATAGAGTAAGTGACATTGAGGACGACACTCCCAGCGAAGACGTTGGCGGAGATACCCCCGGCGAAGACGTTGGCGGAGATACTCCCGGCGAAGACGCTGGCGGAGATACCCCCAGCGATAACAATCCCGGTGGAGATACCCCTGCAAACAAAACTTACACGGATTTCTCATCTGGCGACAAAGAAATGTTTACGTCCTTGGTGGGCGAGGTCATCCCCTTCATCCCAAATGATGAATATGAGGTTATGATTTCAAGTGACGAGTATGGCACGTTCGTCTACTTTTCTACAGTGGGCAACACCACTGCCGAGTTTGAGGCATACCTTGACAAACTTGAGGGCGCTGGATACTCCCTCTTTGACACAGAAAGGGATGGGTACAACGACACGTGGTACTACTATGAAAAGGGCACGCTTTGTATTGACCTCGTGCACTATCTCTACGAAGGCACTTACTATCTTGAAACCTTTACGTACGTTTATGATGAAAATGATGACAACGAGGGTGGCAACACTCCCGGTGAAGACGTTGGCGGAGATACCCCCGGTGAAGACGTTGGCGGAGATACCCCTGGCGGCAACACTCCCGGCGGAGACCAAGGTGGCACCCCCTCTGACGTTGACCTCATTGTCAATGACGGCAAAGGATTGCCCTCCGGCACAAACGGCGTGCATAACGTTGACTTTTCAAAGGCAACCAACGTAAAAAACGTCCATGATCAAGGATATTATCTTGACGGATGCCCCTCCACAGGAACAACCAAGGTGCTTGTCATCCCCGTGGATTTTGTTGACGTGACTGCATCAAGCAAGGGCTATGACGTGGACAATCTTGACCTTGTGTTTTCAAGCAAAAATAGCACCGATGACGTGGTGTCTGTGTATGAATATTTTTACGCATCAAGCTACGGCAAGCTTACGTTGGATTTCACAGTCCTTGACAGCTGGTTCCGCCCAAAAAACAACAGCTCCTACTACGCCAATTCAACCGACTCCGAAGGATATATGAACGGGGATCAGCTCATCATTGATGAGGCACTCCAATATCTCTCCAAAATCATGGACCTCAGCGATTTTGACAGCGATGACAACGGAATCATTGATGCTGTGGTCATTGTCCACACCCTTGACATTGATGAAAACAGCGATTTCTACTGGGCGTATAGATATTGGAACTATCACGTGGACAGCGAGGGCTATTACTACGAGTATGACGGCGTCAGCGCCAACGATTATCTTTGGGCGTCATATCAGTTCCTCCACGAAAGCTACGACGAGGACGGCAACACCCACTATGACGACACTTCTGTCATCAACAGCTACACGTTTATCCATGAGTTTTCACACGTGCTTGGGGCAGATGACTACTACGACACCGCTTACGTCAACCAAGACGGCCTCCTTGCAGGCATGGATATGATGGACAGTATGTTTGGCGATCACAACCCCTACACCAAGTTCAACTACGGCTGGATCACCACTTCCCGCCTTGTGACAACGGATTCATCCGTCACCCTCACCCTCAAAGAGTTTGGCACCACCGGTGACACCATCATCATTGCCAACAACTGGGATGACAACCTCGGTGCATATCAAGAGTATTATGTTTTGATGTACTACACCAACAACGGCTTGAACGCTGGAGATGATATGGGCTATTTTAGCCGTGACGGAATTGTGGTCTATCACGTCAACGCATCTCTCTATCGTGAAGTGTACGATGGCGAAACCTTCTACGATGTGTACAACAACAATACTGATGCTTCCAATGAATACGGCACCGTCAACAACCTCATTGAGTACGTCAAAACAGCTGGTGACACCTATACCTACATAGCTGGCGACACAATGAGCAAGGTGACCACCGACAACGGCGAGGCCCTAATCTACAACTTTGTTGTGGACTCCATAAACGGCGACACCGCAACAATAACCTTCACAAAATCAAACTGACACAAAACCACAAACCAAAACCCACTCAGTTGAGTGGGTTTTTTGCAAAGAAAAAACGGACTTGTTTGTCCGTTTTGTTCCTAAAACTATTGCAAAATCGTTTAAATAGCTCACGAAATGTTTTGTGTTGCAAATGGTATGCATTTGCTGTACAATAATTGTAATGGAGGCGCTTATGACAAAGAAAGATAGATTTTTCAAGACAAGATTGCTGTTGGCTATTTTGTCAATCATTTTCATTTTGATTCCTGTGATTGTCAATTCCACCGCACCCAAAATTGATATAAAAGACGTTGAACACAAGGTAGAAGCATATGGATCTATGTATAAGGTGACAATTATACTTGAATTCAGACAAAATCCTACAAGCGGTACTGCAGCTGTCAGATTTTACAACAATAGAAGTATGTTGATAGCAGTTGAAACTGTGAGTTTTACGCCAGTCGGTTACTCTGCGATCGGAGAAGTTATGATGACTGAAAATGTGGGCAGAGTGGTAGTGGAAGACCATTCGTTTAAGGCGTATGACGTTTCATGGATGGCTATTTTTGCCGTGGTCTCCATATATTTGCTAATTTGGTCATTGTTTCTTTCGTGCAAAAAGTATGAGGTCGGTGACCAGCAGATTGTTGTTTATGCAGGATTTTATCACAGAAGATTGTATGTTGGCACCAAACTGTGTGATGAGCATAGAACACTTGGCACGTTTGTCCCCATCAAACTTAGCACTGTTTTAGAGGACGGCACAGAAATTGACGTAAAGAT
>JAFVYE010000054.1 GCA_017500745.1 Clostridia bacterium
ACCACAACACCGTGATCGTGTGCGTATTCAACGACTTGACGGGTGATTGAGATGTTTTCTGCAAAGGGGTGTGCGCTTGCGTCAATCATGACTGAGGTGAAACCGCTGTCAATGCAGTCCTTGCAGAGAGCAAATGTGTCACCGTGGTCAAGGTGCAAGCAGATGGGGAGACCGCTTGTTTCCACAGCTGCTTCAACCATCTTTGTGAGATAGGTTGTGTTTGCGTACTTTCTTGCGCCGGATGAAACTTGAAGGATAAGGGGAGCACGTTCTTCTGTTGCTGCTTCCACGATACCTTGGATGATTTCCATATTGTTGACGTTGAATGCGCCAATTGCATAACCGCCTTCATAGGCCTTTTTGAACATTTCGGTTGATGTTACGAGTGGCATAACCTGTTGTCCTCCGATTTTTTTAGTGATTACGCTCATTATACAACTTGTAAACTAAAAAGTAAACAGTTTTTGAAAAATCACTACGTGATAAACGAAAGGTGTTTTGATATTTGTCCCAAAAAACTTGTGAAATGACGGATGCTGG
This sequence comes from Clostridia bacterium, assembly GCA_017500745.1. Lineage (GTDB taxonomy): Bacteria > Bacillota > Clostridia > Christensenellales > CAG-917 > RGIG4097. Next base: position 541 of record JAFVYE010000054.1, read on the forward strand.
GTTATAATTTAGTCAACAAACCCATTTAGGAGAAAATATGTTACACGACCTCAGACAACAAAAACTTGCAGAAAACCTTGTCAACTACTCTTGTAGAGTAGGCAAGGGCGACAGAGTGTGGATTGACGCTCGCGGTTGCGACTGGCAACTGGTGGCACTTCTTGTAAAAGAAATCTACAAAAACGGTGGCGAACCTTACGTCCACGTTGACGACTATCGCATCAAGCGTGAAATCCTCACCGGTGCAACGGACGAGATGCTTGAATTTTGGGCAAAACTTGACGCAGACAAGATGTCCAAAATGGATTGCTATATCGGCATTCGCGGTGGCAACAACAGTTATGAACTCAGCGACGTCCCCGAAGACAGAATGCAAGCATACGACAGACTCTATTCAATCAACGTGCACCACAACATCCGTGTGAGAAAAACCCGTTGGGTTGTGCTGAGATACCCCACCGAAGGTATGAGCCAACTGGCAGGCATGAGCACCGAAAAGTTTGAGGACCATTACTTCAACGTATGTTGCCTTGACTATCAAAAGATGGAAGACGCAATGACACCTCTTGTTGACTTGCTCAACAAAACGGACAAAGTCCGTATTGTTGGCCCCGGCGAAACAGACCTTTCATTCTCAATCAAAGGCATTGGCGGAGTGAAGTGCAGTGGCAGACGCAACATCCCTGACGGAGAAGTGTACACAGCCCCCGTCAAAGACTCTGTCAACGGTGTCATCGCCTACAACGTGCCCTCTGTTGAAAACGGCACCAAGTTTGAAAACGTTCGCCTTGAATTCAAGGACGGCAAGATTGTGGACATCAAAGCCAACGATACAGCAAGAGCAACTGCCATCTTTGACACAGACGAGGGGGCAAGATACGTTGGTGAGTTTGCACTGGGCGTCAATCCCTACATCACGGACGGCATGGGAGATATCCTCTTTGATGAAAAGATCAGCGGATCAATCCACTTTACCCCCGGCGCTTGCTACGACTCTGCTTGGAACGGCAACGTCAGCGCAATCCATTGGGACCTTGTCATGTCACAAATAGAGGCATACGGCGGCGGAGAGATTTATTTTGACGACGTACTTGTCAGAAAAAACGGCAGATTTGTCCTTCCTGAACTTGAAGGACTCAATCCTGAAAACCTCAAATAGTAAAAAAAATAAAACATAGTCAAAATTGCTTGCGTATTTTCATCAATGTATGTAAAATACACTATTGAAATCGGCATACAATAAAATTGTATGTGAAGAACGGAATACACCTTTTGGAGGAATTATAATATGGCAAATAACGTTAGAGTTGCTATCAATGGCTTCGGCAGAATCGGTCGTCTTGCATTCAGACAAATGTTTGGCGCAGAGGGTTATGAAGTTGTCGCAATCAACGACCTC
>JAFVYE010000055.1 GCA_017500745.1 Clostridia bacterium
CGAGGGAATGCACTTCAACAGCTTCATTGACGGAAGCAAGCACTTTTTCTCCCCCGAGAAGTCAATGGAGATTCAACGTGCTTTGGGCTCTGACATTGTCATGGCCTTTGACGAGCTCACAGCCCCCGACATCTCACACGAAAAGGCAAGGGAAGCAATGGAGCGCACTCTCCGCTGGCTTGACCGTTGCTCAAAGGTTGAGCTCAAACCTCACCAAACCTTGTTCCCCATCATCCAAGGCAACATGTATGAAGATTTGCGCATTGAAAGCGTCAAGCGTTCTTTGCCTTATGCCAAGTGCGGTATTGCAATTGGTGGACTTTCTGTTGGCGAAACGTCCGAGCAAATGTACAAGATGCTTGATGCACTTCAACCTTATCTTCCTGCCGATCAACCCCACTATCTTATGGGGGTTGGCACAGCCGACTATCTTGTTGAAGGCATTGCAAGAGGAGTGGATATGTTTGACTGCGTCCTTCCCACACGCATTGCCCGCAACGGAACGGCAATGGTCAGAGAAGGATTCCTCACAATCCGCAACGCACCCTATGCAGAGGACTTCACACCCATTGACGACACCTGTGATTGCTACGCCTGCAAAAACTACACTCGTGCCTACATTCGTCATCTCATCAAGGCGGACGAAATCATGGGAGGCAGATTGCTTTCAATCCACAACATTCGCTTCTTGGAGCGTCTTTGTGCAGAGATTAGACAAGCCATCAACGAGGACAGATATGGCGACTTTAGAGAAGAGTTTATGAAAAACTATTCTGACAAATAAACGCAATAATCGCACGGAACAAATATTAAACCAAACTTAAAAGTGAATATGTCCACAAATTTTGCTTGCAAAAGGGCAAAAATAGTGTATAATGTTAACGATTAATAAAATATGCGCCCACGGGCTTGCATAATAAAGGAGAAATTATGTTCGCAAACGCACTTGCAATAGGCACACAAACAATTATGTACATCGTCATCGGTGTGGTTCTTGTCCTCATGATCGCACTTTCAATCATTCCTCAAAGAAAGCGCAAAAAGCAACAAGAAGAAATGATGAATAGTCTTGCAGTTGGCACCAAAATCATGACAATCGGCAGAATGGTTGGCAAGATTGCACAAGTCAACGCAGACAACACCCTCGTGGTCAACGTTGGCACAGAAGACAGCCCCACCCTCATCGTCATTGACAGAAACGCAGTTGGTCTTGTTCTTGAAAAGGTTGCAGTACCCGCAGCACCCGCCACAGAAGAACCCACAGCACCCGCAGAGGAAGTTGTTGAAGAAACCATCGTTGAGGAAACAGTGGAAGAAACCACCGAGGAATAATAGTCAAATAATCAACAAAAAAGAGCAACACAAGTTGCTCTTTTTTTTGTCCAAAAGGGAACGTATCTCTTTGGATAGGAGGATAACAGCGTGATGATCACGCTTTTTTTGTTGGCAAATTTACTTTTATCACCCCAAGGATTCCACCCCCAATTGTGAGAAAAATCAGGTCCAACCAGTTGAAAGAAACCCCCTTGAAGCCCTCCATTGCTCCAAAGATCAAAAAGGTGACAAGCATAAAGGTCAAACCAAGGATTGCCCCTTTTAGAATGCCGTTTTTGCGTTGTTTGAACCCGATCAGCACCCCCGCCAAAACCGACAAAAATTTGATTACGTAGTTGCCAACGACAAGGGCCTTGTTGTCAAGAGAAGCCCATCTTACAATCAATGCAAAAGCAAGCACAAGCAACAACGAAAAGATTAAAGCGACAAGCACGCTTCTCACGAGGTCTTTAAGGTCAAGGATAAAACTTTGTTTGTTTTTCATATCAAATGTTATGCCAACGGCATGGCAAATATGAGATTTTTTCAAGTTTATGGCTTTCAAAAATGGCGTAAGCTTCGGAATTTTGTTCAAATCTCCCCCTCAAATTTGTTGACTAATGATTGTCTTATAGGTATAATATCTATGTTTTACTATTATGGAGGTCATCTCGTGAGTAAGAAGAAATCAATCATAGTGTTGTCATTGGTTGCAATCGTCATCATTTTGATGGCTGTATTTGCAGTAGTTGATTTCCCCATTGGCAACTCAATTTACGACTATCACGGATACGCAAAGACAATCAAGCTTGGTCTTGACATGTCTGGTGGCGTTTCCGCCGTGTTCAACGTCATTGAGGACGGACACCCCGATCTTGATGTCCGCATTGACGGCACGGTCACATCATTGCAAGAATTGCTTGTGTCAAAGGGCTATACAGAAGCCACCGTCACAAGAGGCACCAACTCAAATGGCATGAACACCATCCGTGTTGAAGTTCCTGACGTTGACGATCCCGAAGCAGTCCTTTCACTTATTGGACGTCCTGCAACCCTTGAGTTCAAGCTTGAGGACAGCGACACTGCAGAAGCAATCATCGTTGGCAACGAGCACCTTGAAACAGCATACGTCACCACAGACGACAGCAGTGGTGCATACGCAGTTGGCTTGAAGTTTAATGAAGCAGGCACAAAGGCATTTTCAGACATGACGTCAGCAAACGTTGGCAAGAGCACTTACATCTACATCAATGGCGAGCGTTACACAACCGTCACCATCAACAGTGCAATCACCACCGGCAGCGCAATCATCACAAGCCAAGGCGGATACAGCTTTGAGGAAGCCAAGGACTTTGCAACTCGTCTGCAATCAGGCACCTTTGGTGTCGAGTTGCAACAAGCAGAAGTCCGCAGCATTTCACCTACATTGGGTGCAAACGCAGTCCGCAACGCTCTCATCGCAGGCGCAATTGGCATTGCAATCATCTTCGTGTTTATGGCAGTTGTCTATCGCTTTGTCGGTCTTGCAGCAGACATCGCACTCTGCGTCTACATCGTGTTGCTCCTTTGGTTCAGCTCTGTGCTTCCTTGGGTCCAACTCACACTTCCCGGCATTGCAGGTTTGCTTCTTTCAATCGGTATGGCAGTTGACGGCAATGTTGTCATCTTTGAAAGAATTCGTGAGGAATATCGTGACACTTCAAAGCCCATCAAGACAGCAGTCAAGACCGGCTTCAAGCGTTCAATTGCAGCAATCATTGACGGCAACGTGACAACCCTCATCGGTGCAGTCGTTCTTTGGATTGTTGGCTCAGCAACCATCCAAGGCTTTGCAGTCACATTGTTCATTGGTATCATCCTTTCAATGTTCAGTTCACTTGTGATCACAAGACTGGTGCTCAACGCATTCCTTCCTTTGACAGCAAATCTTGAAAAGAAGCACAAAGGCATCAATGAAAAGCTTTATGGCCTCAAGCGCAATACAACAGTAGAGGAGGGCAAATAATATGAAAAACAGCAAACTTTTGTCTTCTCTTAACAGCATGCCCATTGCAAAGAACTGGAAGTTCTGGATCATTGCTCCCATCGTGATTTTGGTTGTTGCAGTAGTTCTCATTGTGGCACTCGGCTCACAAATCGGCTACACCAACGCAATCAACATCGGCATTGACTTTGAAGGTGGCACACTTGTCACAGTCACCATTGGCCAAGACGCAATTGACAACTATGACTATCACGTCGGTCGCATCACCGAAGCCATTGAAAAGCATGGTGTTGTGGTCAGCTACGTCCAACTTCAAGAGGCACAAAACGTAAATGAAAC
>JAFVYE010000056.1 GCA_017500745.1 Clostridia bacterium
AAGATATACATAACCGGCAAGGGCAGATGCAACGTCACAAATGATTGCTCGGTTGAAGACTTTCTTGACAATGTTGTGCACGGCACAAAATTTCTCCGTAGCGCATTGTACACGTTCACCCCTTCGCATACAATGGAGATGCTTGAAAAAGCAGGTTTGGCGTTGGTGACTGAAAGAGGAAACAGAGTTTTTCCATTGTCACAAAAGTCAAATGACGTCATCAAAACCTTGCAAAAAGAAATGGAAAGAGCGGGTGTTGATATACGCCTCAAAACCGAAGTAAAAGAGATTAGGACAGATGGAAACTCTTTTAGAGTTTACACTCCATGGGAGAATATATTGTGTGACAAAGTTATTGTCGCAACTGGTGGCGTAAGTTATCCGTCAACAGGATCAACAGGTGACGGGTACAAGTTTGCAAAAGACCTTGGACACAAAGTGGTTGGCCCCGTCCCCGCACTTGCTCCTTTGCAAACCGTGGAGGACGTCAAGTGTCTTGAAGGCCTTTCTCTCAAAAACGTTAGACTCACTGCCTACAATGAAGGTGGAAAGGAAATCAGGGATGATTTCGGGGAGATGCTTTTTACTGGAAGGGGGCTTAGTGGTCCAATTGCGCTGACAATTTCATCCTACATCAATAGAGCAGAAAAGGTTAGATTCGCCCTTGATCTCAAGCCGGCGCTTGACCATGACAAGCTTGAAGCAAGAGTATTGCGTGACTTTGAAGAACGCAAGAACCTTGATGTGAAAAATGCAACACGAGCACTTATGCCGGAACGGCTCAATTCATATGTGCTCAAGGTGGCGGGCATCCCCGAAAATAAAAAGGTAAATTCTGTCACAAAGGATGAGCGCACACGCCTCATCAGCACGTTGAAGTCCTTGCCGTTCACACTTAAAAGACTTGCTCCTTTTGAGGAAGCAATTGTCACTGCAGGTGGAGTTGACATCAAAGATGTCACACCACATATGGAAAGCAAAAAACACAGCGGACTTTACTTTGTTGGAGAGGTCCTTGACGTAGATGCACTGACTGGTGGATTTAATTTGCAAATCGCATTTGCAACAGGATATATGGCAGCAAAACACGCAACAAAAGAACTTGGAGAAAACAATGATTAACATCGCAATTGACGGTCCTGCAGGTGCAGGCAAAAGCACGGTGGCAAAAGCCGTTGCAAAGGAACTGAACATCATCTATTTGGATACGGGCGCAATGTATCGTGCAACCGCATACACCGCAATCAAAAACGGCATTGACGTTAGTGACCCTGTTGGCGTAGGAGAAATGCTCAAAACAATGACAATGGATGTTACGTATGTTGACGGAGCTCAACAAATTATTGTCAATGGGTTCAACACAACACCATACCTCCGTGAGCATTATATGTCAAAAGCAGCCAGCGATATTTCTGCGCTTCCTTGCGTTCGCTACAAGATGGTTGACATACAACGTCAGCTTGCCAAAACTTATGACCTTGTTCTTGATGGACGCGACATCGGCACTTTTGTTTTGCCTGATGCCAACTGCAAGATTTTTCTTGTGGCATCTCCAGAGGAAAGAGCAAAGCGCCGTGTTGAAGAAAACAAACTCAAAGGGCAGGAAAGCGATTTTGAAACTGTCCTAAAGGATATAAAGCAAAGAGACTACAACGACTCTCACCGCGAAGTTGCGCCTTTGAAAAAGGCGGATGACGCAGTTGAGCTTGACACAACCACAATGACAATACCTGAAGTTGTTGGGGCTGTAATCAATTTGGTGAAGGAGAAAATCAAATGAAACTTTACGGCTTTTTTAGATTTTTCTTGAATCCTCTTGCAAAAATTTTGTGGCCCACTACGGTCATAAACAGACAAAATTACAAAAATTTTGGTGGCGGAATGATCATCTGCAACCATTATTCATCTCTTGACGGCGTTGTCATCGGATCACGCCTCATTGAAAGAGATATGAACGTCCTCATCAAGTAGGAAGCATTTGAGGAGTCAAAAATAAGCAATTGGTTTTTGAAGTCTGTGGGCGGTATCCCTGTAAATAGAGGAGAGCCCGATCTCCAAGCAATTAAAGCCGTCATGAACGTGTTGAAGGATGAGAAGAAGCAACTTGTCATTTTCCCAGAAGGCACAAGAAATCGTGCAAATGATGACTCAATCACTCCTCTCAAAAATGGCACGGCAAGATTTGCAATCAAAGCAAAGCGTCGCATTTTGCCCGTCATGTATTATCGTAAGTTGCGTCCATTTAAGCGCAACTATATGTACATAGGCGAACCCATTGATTTGTCTGAGTTCTACAATGACAAACCCACCGAGGAAAACAAGACGAAAGCAACGCAATATGTCTATGAAAAGATGCTTGAAACAAGACGTCTTTGCAACGAGGCCGTTGAGGAAATTCTTGCAAAAAAGGAAGCCAAAAAGAATAAGAGAAAATGCAAAAAGTGAACATCTATGTGGCTAAAAGCGCAGGATTCTGTGGCGGAGTTGCCGGGGCAGTAAACAAAGCCATTGAGTTGGCAGAGCAATATGACAAGGTGTATACCCTTGGAGAGCTTGTCCACAATGAGCTTGTTACTGAGTATCTCAAGGAAAGAGGGGTTGAGGCACTCCCAGAAGACAGATGGGATGAGCTTGAAAAGGGCGACGTTGCGTTGATACGTGCTCACGGAATTCCCATTGAGATAGAAACTGAACTCAAAGATAGAGGAGTTCTGCTTTTTGATGCCACATGCAAGGTCGTAAAAAAGATTCACAAGATTGTTGATGAGCGACACGAGGCCGGTGATTTTGTCTATTTGGTGGGCGATAAAAACCACGATGAGGTTGTTGGAACAATCAGTCATGCAAGAGGCGATGGCAAGGTTGTAAATGAGGTTGAAGACCTTGTTGTCACAGAAAAACCTGCCTCCATTGTGTTTCAAACCACAATTCTTGCAGACAAATATGAAAAATTTTACGATTTTGTTGCAAATTTGCAAAAAAACAACGATAAATCGTTTGGCATTTTTGATACAATTTGTTATACTACAAAAGCAAGACAGGATGAAGCGCGTGCGCTCGCAAGCGAATACGATGCCGTTATAGTCCTTGGAAGTCACACAAGTGCAAACACTCGCCGACTTTTTGAGGTGGCAAAGGAAGTCAATGAATATGTATTCTTTGTAGAAAATCCGTCTCAACTAAATCAGTTAAGAAACAAACAATTTTATAGCATTTCAATCGTGGCAGGTGCATCCACTCCGCCGTGGTTGATTCAGGAGGTAACAAAACTTATGAGTGAAACTCTCAACAACACAGTTGAAGTGAAAGAAGAAGCAACACTTCAAGAGCAAGCAACAGCCGCAGAAAAAGAATTGACAATGGAAGACATCGTCAAATCTGACCGCGCCATGGGTTATGCCAATTATAAGAAAGGCAGAAAGTATGACGGCGTCGTTCTCAACGCAGACGAAAATGGTATCTATGTCGGAATGCAAATCGGCAAAAAAGACGGTTTCATTGATAAGGCTGACGCAGAAGTAGACGGATCATATGATCCCGCAAACTACAAGAAAGGCGACAGCATCACCGCAATCTACACTGGCGAAAGCAACAAGGACTATATCCTCCTTTCAAAGAAAGAAGTTGACCTCAAAGTCCTTGAAGATGCAGAAGCAGAAAAAGCACTTGCAGACGGCGAATTTGATCTCACAATTTCTGAAGTTGTCAAGGGCGGTCTCCGTGGCAGACTCGGTTCATACACCGTGTTCGTCCCCGCAAGCCACGTCAAGATGGGTTATGTAAAGAACCTTGAAGACTACAAAGGCAAGACACTTCACGTTGTCCAACTCACAGAAGACGCAGCAGAAGGCGAAGAAGAAAAGACAAGCAAAAAGCGTTTCATCGTTGCATCTGCAAAGAAATATCTTGAAAGAGAAAAGCAAGCAAAAGAAGACGAATTCTGGAACAGCATTCACGTTCATGACATCGTCAACGGCAAAGTTAAGA
>JAFVYE010000057.1 GCA_017500745.1 Clostridia bacterium
CTTCTTATAACTTTAGTTCAAAGGTTAATAAGACGTTTTTTAAATGTTGTTCAATTCACATTAAAATCGCTTTTCCAAATGTTCAATTTTCAAGGTTCGCGCTGTCATTTTTGTGACAGCTTTCTTATACTAACATAGAGCCAAATTACTGTCAACTGTTTTTTAATCAATTTTTACAAATTTTTTAAAAACTTTTTTTCAGGTCTTTCTCTATGGTCGTATCTGTTGGTTGCTTGACTATAATATCATCTTTTTAAAAAAAGTGTATCATTTTTTTTCAAGTTTTATTTGTACAATTTGTGGATTTTGTCGGTTATTTTGCTTTTGCCAAAGGGCGCCACAATATGTTGTGAATTTTGTTCAACACAAAGCACAATGTGTGCAAAATCTTTTTGAAATATTTGCGTGTATGCGCACGCGCCTACTATATATTTAAAGACACGCGCACGTGTGCGCACGTGAGAAAACACAAAAATAGAAGCAAAAATAAAATCGGGCATTTTTTTGCCCGATCTTAAAATTGTTTACCATTTTTTACAATGAGCGATTGATCACTCCCCCGCCAAGACACACTTGGTCAATGTACGCCACGGCATATTGCCCCGGTGCGATTGCTCGTTGAGGTCGTTCAAAATAGAAATGCACCCCCTCATCTTCAATCACCGCTACCGCCCTTTCAAGAGGTTGCCTGTGCTTGATGCGGACAAGACACTCAAATCTGTTGCTGGGGGGAGGTGTGATAAAGTTGAACCCTTCTGTGACAAGCTCCTTTTTGAAAAGAACGCTGTCCTCGCCCTGCGACACAATAAGCTTGTTGGTGCTGACGTCTTTGTCAAGGACAAACCATCTTTCTCCCGTGCCGTCCTTGCTTCCGCCAATGCCGAGGCCACGGCGTTGACCGATGGTGTAATAGTACACACCTTGGTGCTTGCCCACCACCTTGCCATCCGTGGTGACGATATCTCCCTCTTTCATGGGGATGTATCTTGACAAAAACTCACGGAACTTGCGCTCGCCAATGAAACAAATGCCTGTGCTATCCTTTTTTTCGGCTACGGGCACGTTGTGAGCGCGTGCATAGTCACGGACGTCCGTCTTGACCATGTTGCCAAGGGGGAACAGAACTCCATCAAGTTGCTCTTGTCTGACTTGGTTGAGGAAATAGGTTTGATCCTTGTTTTCATCCGCCGCCCGAAGAAGATAATTGACGCCACCCTCGTGGGATATATTGCAATAGTGTCCTGTGGCAATATAGTCTGCTCCAAGTTGCCTTGCAAAGTCGGCAAAAGGACCAAACTTGACCTCTCTGTTGCAAAGCACGTCAGGATTGGGGGTTCTGCCCTTTTTGTACTCCTCAACAAAGAGTTTGAACACGTGCTCCATATACTGCTCGGAAAAGTCCACGGAGTAATAAGGTATGCCAATGCGGGCGCAGATGCCTTGCACGTCTGTCCAATCTTGCTCGCCCGTGCAACAACCATCGGGCTCGGTGTCCTTCCAATTGGACATATAGAGGCCGATGACGTCATAGCCCTGCTCCTTCAAGATGTGTGCGGCAACAGCGCTGTCCACACCACCACTCATACCAATTACAACTCTTTTTGCCATAAACTCCTCACGCGTACGCACGTGTGCACGCCTGCGTTCTATATATTAAGGTCATTATACCATCAAAATGGTCATTAGTAAACAACTGCTTGTCATTCCTTTGCTCGCAAAATTTTCAAGGGCTTGATTTTGCGTATGGACAATATGGGCAACACCGCAGCAAGAAGTGTGATTGCCAAGACAACTGCAAGGTCAAGGACCAATGCCAAGGGGTTGAAATGTACAACTTCAATGGAGGCAAGAGCGGTGCTTTCAAAGAGCACAACAAAGCTGTTTGCCAAGATTTTGTTTGCCACAATAGACGTCACGTAAAGCCCCACCGAAGATATGACGCAGATGATTATGCCCGCAAGCAATATCTGCATTGTAAAAATCATTGCTATGTTTTTGGTGTTTCCCCCAATTGCTCTTATGACACCCACCTCAAAATTGCGCTTTTTGACGCTTGATGATCCAAAGGACAACAGCACCAATCCCCCTGCAAAACAAAGGAATACTGCAATGAGCACAAACAAGTTTTTGAAAACTTCAACGATATCGTTGATTTCAAGGATTGCTTTGAAGTATGCAGAAGTGGGAGCAAAGTTCATTGTGGCCCCCGTTGTGTAAATTGAGTAGGACATGTCCCCGTTGTCAAAGTACAGCGCATAGGGATATATCTCATACTTGCGCAGTTCAGATGCGTATGCGTCAGACACTATGCTGTACGGCTTTGCCGTGACGCCAACAACTTTCAATTGGCGGGAGTGCATAATCTCCTTCTCCCCTTCATAGTTGACGGGATAGAAATCACAGGTGATGACCTGCCCCGTGACGATGCCGGGATCAGTTGGCGTCAAAATGGTTGTGCCAAAAAGACCGTTGTACATCTCTATGGACAGCATAATTTCATCGGGGGCAAGATTGGGTTGACCGTGTCTTGACCCGTAGTAAAAATATCGGGGATTATCATAAATGATTTTTTGTCCACCTGCGTCTACGGTCACTTCCATCCCTCTGACACAAGCAAAGTCTCTACACACACCAACAGCTGCGTCCTCAATAAAGTTGGGGTTGAAGGTGTATGCAACGTTGAGGAAGGTGTTGAGTTCATCCAAAAAGTTGATGTATTCCTCCGAGGAGCGCACCTTTGCAAGGGCCGCCAAATCTCTATTTTTGTATGCCTCAACAAATTTTTCCTTTACGTCCTTATATCTCTCGTTATATCCAGTTTTGATGACGGCATTGACATATCCTCTGTTGGCCATTTCGGTTCTTTCCAAAACGTCATCATAAGTGCGATATATGGCAGGATAGTGCGCCATTATGGAGTCTGCTTGGTAATCTGTGAGAATCAATCCATAGGGCTGGGGATTGTTGCTCATGGCAACATACTCCAGCTTGCCGTTTATGCCATAGATTTTTGTGAGAAACTCCTCATTGCAAACAAGAAGCCCCATTGTTTCTCTTGCAAAAAATTGTTGATAGTTTTTCTTGTTTTCGGGCACTTTGTGAGATTCAAGAATGAAATCTTGATGCAACAAAACAAAGCAATAGTTGAGCAAAGGATAAATTTGACCTTGATATCCTGCTTGACGGAACTTGTCCATCTCCTCTTCCTTGATTTCTATCGTGCCAGAGGTGATCAACTCCTCAAATCCGTCCTGACTCTTGTAGGCCTTTTGCATGACAAACACTTGATTGTCTGTGCCTTTGATTGCCTTCTCCATGGTGGTTTCTGCACTGAAAGACGCAAAAAGCTGGCAGAGTCCAAACATGATGATTATGGCGCTGGACATAAGCACCGACACCAAAAAACCAACCCACTTGCTTTTGAGGAAGTTGATTGAAATATCTTTCATCTTTTTGAATGAAAGTTTGGACGGGGACAGCTTGAACTGTCTGTTGTCATCCACAACCTGTGGCGTCTTTGAAAACAGTCTTGTGCCAAGCTTAAACTGCACTCCGCTGTCTTTGACCTTTGCATTGATCTTTTCAAGATCGCCCTCTTCAAAGCTTACGTTGCAGGGCAAAACTATGTTGTTTCCGTCAAAAGACACTCCAAATGAAGCGCTTTCATTTTTGATGTGGTCATTGATCACTTTGCCATCTGCAATTTCAATGATTCTGTCGCCATACTTCTCTGCATCGTCTGGATTGTGCGACACAATCAAAACAAGATTGTCCTTTGATATGTCCTTCAAGGTGTCAAGCACTTGCTTTGCGCTTGCGCTGTCAAGGTTGCCTGTGGGCTCGTCTGCAAGAATCATCCCGGGGTTCTTGATTATGGCACGAGCAATTGCCACACGTTGACGCTGTCCTCCAGACAACTCCTTGGGGAGACGGTCAAGCAGATCCTCAATGTCAAGCCGTTCTGCCACGTCAAACAACTTGCTTTCATCATTTTGGCCTTCAAGGTTGAGGGCAAGCATAATGTTTTCACGGACGGTAAAGCTCTCAATCAAACAAAAGTCCTGAAATATGAATCCTACAAATGAATTGCGATAGTTGTCGTAATCCTCATCTGTGAAATTGGAAAATCTGTTGCCACATGCAACAATGTCCCCGCTTGTGATTGAATCCAATCCGCCAAGCAAATTCAAAAGGGTTGACTTGCCACTGCCACTTTTACCCAAAATGAACACCATGCCCTTGTCCGGAAGGTCAAAGGATATCTGGTCAAGGGCCGTTGTGGGTGCACCTTTTTTGCTTTTGTAAACCTTTGTGAGTTTTTCAATTGAAATCATGGTTGTCTCCACGTTCAAAGCATCTTGCTTTGAAATTATATCACACCCAAGTCTTTGTTTCCAGCATTTTGAAATAATAATATGGTTTTTTAAACAAAAAAAAGCACTCAAATGAGTGCTTTGTCCACGCTTTGCACGCTATTGATAGAGCCCGTCATCATATCTATCCCCACCGTCTGGGAAAATGGCAAGGACTGTCTTGGATGGGTTTTCTGCCTTTATCTCTTTTGCAACAAGATATGTTGCCCCAGAGGATATTCCACACTTTTCGCCTGTGAGTGTGTATATGTCTTTGACGGCACGGATTGCATCCTCTCCCCTTACCGTGCGGACATCATCAAAAAGGTTGACGTCCACCAGCTCGGGCACAAAGTTTGCACCTATGCCCTGTATGAGATGTGCCCCTGCAACGCCTTTTGTGATGAGAGGGCTCTCCTCGGGCTCCACCCCCACGACCTTGGCGTTGAGGTTGTTGGCAACAATGTATTTTTTGATGCCCATGGCAGTGCCACCACTGCCTATGCCACATACGATATAGTCCACGTTTTCAAGGTCACAAAAGATCTCGGGAGCGGTGGTTTGAAAGTGGGCCTTGGTGCCTGCTGGGTTTGAAAACTGCCCTGCAAGATAACCGCCGTTTTTTGCAATTTCCTTTGCCTTGTCAACCGCCCCGGACATGCCTTGGAGGGCAGGTGTCAACACCACTTCTGCGCCGTAGCTCTCCATAAGACGAATTCGTTCAACCGACATATTGTCGGGCATAACCGCAACAAAATGGAGGTTTAAACTGCTTGTTGTGTACGCAAGCCCAATTCCTGTGTTTCCGCTGGTTGCCTCAACAACAACTCCACCCTCATCAATGAGACCTCTTTCAACTGCGTCCTTGACAATGTAAAAGCCCGCCCTGTCCTTCACAGAACCAGCAGGGTTTTTGCCCTCAAGCTTGGCATAGACGTCCCCCACCTTTATAATGGGAGTGTTGCCTATTTTGCTTTCAAGAGCTTTCAACTTTACTTCAGTGTTTGTCACAGGTCAAAATTCTCCTTTATCATCTTTGCAACCACTTCAGGAGCAAGACAGGTGTTGTCAATTTTCATATAGTTTTCAAAGGGGATTTCCCCTTCAAAGCTCTCAAAACGATGCCTCTCATCATCATGATAAAACCTTGCCATAGATGCTTCAATATCCCTCTTGGACGGCTTGTTTAAAAGGCGGTTTTCCGTGACGTTTCTCCTTGCTCTTTCATCACGGTCTGCCACCAGCTCAACGTAATAAAACTGGCTGTCGGGATTGCCCTCTTTGAAAAGGGCTTCAATATGATCGCCAATCTTCCAATCATTGGGGTCGTCAAGGGCAAACATAAATGTGAATATCATGCCGTAGTTGTCGCTCTTTGCAAACTCGCTGAAATACACCTCTCTTATCTTTTCAATGACCTCGCCATCGTAGTAGCCAAAAACCTCAATGACTGGCTCAATGGTCATATGGTTGTGAAAGAGTTTTAAATCTGTGATTTTGGCAAGTTCTTGACCAACAGTCATTTTTCCCACCGCTGCATTTCCAAAAATGTTGACCAGTTTCATGTCCGCCTCCTTTTTTTCAGTTTAAACCAAGATATGCCATAAATCAATAAGTTTTCATCCCACAACAAAAAAAGACAAGTCGTAGACTTGCCTTTGGCGCACCCGACAGGAATTGAACCTGTAACCGCCAGAATCGGAATCTGGTGCGCTATCCAGTTGCGCCACGGGTGCATGGCTACATTTTAGATGGTTTTTGGCACTAAATCAAGCATATTTGCATTTTTCTGCCCACCTATGACAAAAAATAATATTGCTTTGTGGGGAATTGTGTTATAAACTTAACTTAGGTGAATTATGAAAAACGATAAGAAAGTGCTTATTATCTACACCGGTGGCACAATCGGTATGAAAAACACCCGTGAGGGCTACGCCCCTGTCAGCGGGTATCTTCTTGGCGAGCTCAACAAGATTGAGGACCTCAACCGAGCCGATATGCCCCAATGGGATTTTATTGAATTTGACACCCTCTTGGACTCCTCCAACGTCAGCGCAAAGGAGTGGAACGGCATTGCCAAAACCATAGTGGACAACTACTCTGCCTATGACGGATTTGTCATACTTCACGGCACGGACACCATGGCGTACACAGCATCTGCATTGTCCTTTATTCTGCAAGGTCTTGGCAAGCCAGTCATCCTCACGGGATCACAAATTCCTCTCTGCGAGGTGCGCAGTGACGCCCGTGACAACCTCATCACGTCCCTCATCATTGCAAGCGACAGAGTGGTGGGCGAAGTGTGTTTGTACTTTGGCGGAAAACTGCTCCGTGGCAACCGTGCCACCAAAACAAGCGCAGACAAACTTGTTGCATTTGACTCCCCCAACTTCCCTCATCTTGCAGAGGTGGGCATAACCGTCAAGTACAACAACATTGCTCTCCCCGCTCATCAAGGAACCCCAACATACAACCCCTTTGTGACGGTGCCAATCGGCGTGCTCAAAGTGTTCCCCGGCATGCAGTTTGGGCTGTTTGAGTCCATCATCACAGAAAAGCTCAACGGCGTTGTGCTTGAAACTTTTGGCGCAGGCAACATCCCCAACGGAGGGGATGATTTGCTTCCCATAATCAACAAGGCATTCAAGGCGGGAGCCGTTGTCACGGTGTGCTCACAATGCGTTGCAGGAAGCGTCACTCTTGGGGCCTATGAAACAAGCTCTGCCCTCAAAAAAGCTGGTGCGGTAAGTGGCAAAGATATGACCACCGAGAGCGCTGTTGCCAAGCTATATCATCTGTTTTCAATGGGCTACACCACCGATGAAATCAAGGTGCTCATGGAACAAAGCATAGTTGGTGAACTTACTGAATGATGCAACAAAAAAAGGTTGATTGCACAAAACAGCGCCATAAACCTTTGATTTGGAAAATATTACAAACAAAAATCCGCTCAACCGAGCGGATTTTTTCACATTATTATTTCACTTTGATGGAATTGCTCTTGGAAGTGGACTGCCCTTTCAATCTGCTCCTTTGTATATGGTGTGCCGTCACTTGCCACCCACTTGCACTCCTCGTCATCATGGCGGTGCACCACCGCTATGACAACTCCGTCAAAGGTGTCAAGAGGAGTTGTTTTGCCAAGAACGTACACGTCTTGTTCCTCTCCATCTCCTCCCAAAATCCCGTCAACATATCCATAGTTTATGGGGTAGATTATTTCGGGATGTTTGGGATGAACAGCACCTATGGGCCTGTCCATTGTCACGCTGACTGCAACTCCTATGAGTGACTTGTATTCACTCAAAAGCTTGTCAGTCAGCTCCATTATCTGAACATCTTCAATGCCCCTGACACAACTTTGATGTTGAGGGTTGTTTCGGGTATGATTTCGCCATCAAGTTCAAAACGGCTATCGTCAAGAGCTTCAATGGTGATTTCCTTGCCTGTGAGCTCTCCGCCCCATTCTGTGTCAACGTGTTTGCCACCGAGGAACTTCAACAGTCTGCCAACGATCTTGTATTTTTTCATCTCGCTGACGTAGCCGATGTGAAGCAAGCCGTCATCCACAACTGCATTGGGGCAAATGGGGATGCCTCCCCCAATAAAACCGCCGTTGCCAACGCCGATCATAAACACGCTCATATCCTTTGTTTCGCCGTCTACTGTGAGGCGAAGATTGTGGAAACGTGTGTGGAGCAAGGTGTAAAGCAGTGAGTAATAGTAGGCAGCTTTGCCCTTCAATCTCTTGACCTTTTCGTACTTCAAGAGGACGTCAACGTCCATACCGCCACCGCCAACGTTCAAGCATCTTTGGTTGCCAAGCTCCATATAGTCAACATAGCCAACGTTGCCGTCAAGGATGATTTTGACTGCGTCTGCAACCTTTGTGGGATGACCGGACTTTTTGATGAAGTCGTTTCCACTGCCACAGGCCACAAGGCCAAGGGTGACGTTGTCAAAATTCTCTATGCCACAAAGGACTTCGTGGAAGGATCCATCTCCGCCCATTGCCACGATATTGGTGTTGGGGATGAGAGAAAGTTCTCTTGCGATTTCGGTTGCATGACCTGCGTACTCGGTTTTGTGCACGGCATATTCTGCGCCGTGTGCTTTGAACATATTTTCTACTTCTTCAAGGGCTTTGAGGGTTTTACCCTTTCCGCCGATGGGGTTTACGATAATGTGGTACATAACGTACTCCTTATTTATGATATTCAACATTTTACGCCATTTGTTGAATATTGTCAACGATTTGCACAAACAAAGAGTTCTTCTATATATTTTATTCAACAAAAAAAGCACTCCGCTTGGAGTGCTCTTGTTTTATTTGATTTTGTCGTACATGGCTTTGATGTCTGCTCTGCTCCAAACCTCTGGACAGGGATAAAGCGGATTTGCTTCCGCAAAAGCGTGATCTATCATGGCGGGCAAATCTTTGTCATCAATCTTCCAAGGCGCAGGCAGTTTTTCGGGGATTTCCATATAGGCGTTCATCTCTTTGATTGCCCTGATAAATCCGTTGGCCTTTTCTGCGTTGTCCTTGCCTGTGATTCCTACGGCATCTGCCAGCTGTGCCAGCTTTTTGTGGGCCTTTTTGCCATATGCTTCAAGGACGTGAGGGAGCAAAATTGCGTTGGCAAGGCCGTGAGGCACGCCGTATTGTCCACCCAAGGTGTGTGCCACCGCATGAACGTAGCCCACGTATGCTCTTGTAAAGGCGCATCCTGCAAGGTAAGATGCGTGTTGCATCTCGTTGCGGGCCTCTCTATCGTGGCCGTCATCGTAGGCACGTTTGAGATATTTGAAGATGAGCTTTGTTGCCTCAATGGCTTGACGTTTGGTTTGACTGGTGTTTTCTCCACCGATGTACGCTTCAACTGCGTGAGTGAGTGCATCCATACCCGTGGTGGCGGTAAGACCCTTGGGCAGACCTACGGTCAGCAATGGATCCATAACCGCATAGTGCGGAATAAGACTTGGGTCGTTGATAGGATATTTTTCATGCTTGTCAGGGTTGGATATGACCGCTGCCAAAGTGGCCTCGCTGCCCGTGCCTGAAGTGGTGGGCACTGCGATGAGAGGAGGCAGTTTTTTCAAAATTTTCAGCACCCCTTTCATCTTTTCCACACTCTTGTTGGGACGAGCGATTCGTGCGCCGATGCCCTTTGCGCAGTCAATGACCGAGCCACCTCCCAGAGCCACGATGTGGTCGCACTTGTTTTCATAATAGAATTTTACGCCGTCTTCAATGTTTTGTATGGTGGGATTTGGCACCACGTCGCTGAAGATTTCGCCGTCCATATCAACCGCTTTCATGCCTTCAACAAGGTGATCAACAAGTCCAAGAGAAAGGATGGTTTTGTCTGTGACAAGCATAACTTTGTGCCAACCCATTTTTTTGCAAAATGCAGGCAGTTTTTCAAGAGATCCTTCCCCAGAAATCATTTCGGGAGTGCGCCAAGGCAGAAGCCACATTGCACACCACATAGTCTTTTGAAAAACTCTGCAAAAGCCCTTGTAAAAAACGTTTACGCCCATAAAAAACCTCCAAGAATATATTTTCAACTATATTATATTATTTTTTTCTTTATCTTTCAATAGTCAATTTTTCTGTGTTTTTGCGTAAAAAAAACGCTACCCTTGCGGGTAGCGCATTTTTTGATTGGTTCTTACAGCTCTGCAAAGTATTTGATTGTGCGGACCATTTGTGAGGTGTAGCTGTTTTCGTTGTCGTACCAGGACACGACTTGGACTTGGTAGGTGTCATCATC
>JAFVYE010000058.1 GCA_017500745.1 Clostridia bacterium
ATAAACGTGGCAGAAAAGGAGTTTGCAGAGCGCATTGAAGGGGCAAAAAATGAAGGCACGTACAAGCGTGAAATCTATGTGAAACTCATCACAGGGGACAGGCAAAACTACTATTACTACGTGTCATACGTGGGGGAGGGTGTTGACTATTGGGCGTTGCTTATCAACCCCACCACAGGAGAGGTTGTAAGCAAGAGATAGGCACAAAAACTAAACAAAATAAAACCCGCTCGCCAAGCGGGTTTTAATTTTAATTAAACTTTTCTGTAAAGGTTTTTCCAAACTTCAGTTTGGGGGCGTTGCACGCCTTGATTGTGATGGGTTCTTGCGTTACGGGGTTGAATCCTTGACGCTCGGCCTTTCTTTTGAGTTCAAAGGTGCCAAGCCCGGCGATTGCAACCTTTTCGCCATCTTTCAGCGCTTCTGCAACAACTTCTGCGTAGGCGTCAACTGCTGCGGTGGCGTCTTTGAGAGATAGGTCTGCTTTTGAAGCGACTGCTTTGATAAATTCTGCTTTGTTCATATTTGCCTCCTGTTTCCTACTTTTGTAGGCAACATTATTATACCCCAAAAATTTGCAAAAATCAACAATATTAATACAAAATTGCGTTTTTGTCGGTTTTCTTCAAGGAGGACACTTTTTCAAATATGTTTTTTTGGTGGGCAGATTTGCATATTTGTATAATTAAACCATAAAAATTGATATTTACATCCATTGCGCCCTTTGATATAATTATATCAATGATAAAACATCTTATGGAGGAGAAAATTATGGCAACAGACCTTTCAAAAGGCTATGGACTCTCAAAGTGGGACAAGGCACAACCCATCTACGATGAACTCGCAAACCTTACCTCACAACCCATCTACTGCGTTTCAGACGAAACATTGGCAGAAACTCTTGAACATTTCAACACAAAGTGCGTCAAGTCAAAGGAAATCACCACCACAGCAAAGAAATATATCCCCGGTGGCGTGCAACACAACCTTGCATTCAACTTTCCTTTCCCCATCTGCATGACAAAGGCAGAAGGCGCATTCCTCTATGACCTTGACGGCAACAAATACTATGACTTTTTGCAAGCAGGTGGCCCCACCATCCTCGGCTCAAACTATGAACCCGTTCGTGAAAAGGTTCTTGAACTCTTGAACACATGCGGTCCTGTCACAGGTCTTTTCCACGAAGGTGAACTTCTTCTTGCAAAGAAGATTAGCGAACTTATGCCCGGTTGCGAAATGTTCCGTATGCTCGGCAGCGGCACAGAATCAGTCATGGCAGCAATCCGTGTTGCACGTTGCGCAACCAAGAAAAAGCGCGTCATCAAAGTTGGTGGTGCATACCACGGTTGGTCAGATCAAATGGTCTATGGCCTCAAGATCCCCGGAAGCAGACAATTCCTTGAATCACACGGCATCCCCGGTGGCTCATACAAGACAACTGACGAAGTCCGTCCCAACGACCTCAACATGCTTGAAAAGATGCTCCGCAAAAACGCACTCCGTGGCGGTACAGCAGCAGTCATCGTTGAGCCCGTTGGTCCCGAAAGTGGCACCCGTCCCATTGACCTTGAATACAACGAAAAGGCACGTATGCTCGCAAAGAAATACGGCGCACTCTTCATCTTTGATGAAGTTGTCACCGGCTTCCGCGTAGGCATCCACGGCGCACAAGGTTACTTCTTTGGCAAATATGACTATGACAAGGAACTTCCTTTTGAATGGATCATTGAGGACAAGAAGATTGAAGATGGCAAGGTTGTCAAATTCAAGCGTCAAGCAACAGGCCGTGACATGTATCCCGACCTTACAATCTTCGGCAAAGTTGTTGCAGGTGGCTATCCTTCAGCAGGTGGTGTCGGTGGCAAGAAGGAATACGTCTCCCTCATGGCAGCAGGCGTTGCAGGCATGGGCAAGAAGGCATACGTGGGTGGCACCCTCGCAGCAAACCCCTTGAGCTCATATGCAGGATACTGCGCAATCTGCGAAATTGAAAAAGAAGACGCATGCGTCAAGGCAGGCAGAGCAGGCGATCGCCTCACAGCAGGCCTCAAGGAACTTGTCAAAAAGTACAACCTTCCTTACGTTGTTTACAACCAAGGTTCAATCGTCCACTTGGAATGCACAGGCGCAATGAGCTTTGACTTCAGCCATATGAATCTCCTCGGATCAGTCATTCCTATGCTCAAGAAAAAGCCCGAAATGCTTCGCAGAAAGGTGGCAATGGAACAAATGGGTGCAGCATACATGGCACACGGCATCGTGACACTTGCTGGATCAAGACTTTACACCTCAATGGCAGACACAGACGAAATCATTGACGGCGCACTTGAAAAATTTGAAGAAGTGTTCAAGACCATCGTTCCTTGCACAGACAACGCACGTTTTGAAAAGAAACATTAATCATACAATGAAGGCGACAGGCAACTGTCGCCTTTGACCTAAAAATACACCTACAACCTTTGGTTGTACACGAGGTAAATATGAACCAACAAATTTTGACAAACATCTCCAAGTATGCAGGCATGCTCTCAAAAGAGGGATTCACCGAATGTGGCTATCTTGCAGTCAAAGCAGACGGCGGAATGTACATCACCAACGCATACTCAGTTTTTGAAAACCTCACCGAAGAGGACGTCACTTTTGTCACAAACAAAACCGTGACAGAGCTTGACGGCAATTTCCGTGCAGCAGCACTCATCCTTTTTAGTGTGTTCAAAAACAACAACGATTTGGGCGCAGCAGCAATCGTGGACAGCAAGAGCATAGTTGAATTCTCTGCAAAGAGAAAGACAATGCCTCCTCTCCTTGACGATATGGCACAAATTGATGGTATTTCAGTGAGATGCGCAAAGCAAAACAACGCAGTTGAAGTCATCATGGCACTTGCTGGCCTCCGCAACGCATGTTTCCTCCCCGAAGCAGGCGCAGTGGTCACAGGAAGAACTCTTGACGAGGTCTACACAGCAGCCCTTGTTCTTGACAAAGCATGCAACTGCTATCTCCTTGCAGAAAGAAAGGGTGGTGTCCATCCTCACAGTCTTTTGAACGCTGTGCTTGAACACGTTGTGTACAAGCTCAAATATTCAAAGAAGAACCAAGACAGTCAAAAAGCAGCAGAAGAGGGCAAGGAAGTGCACACAGAGGAAAGACCCAGCGCAATCATCACCGATGAACAAAAGGCCCTTGCACAAGCAGTCAAAGACGCAGGCGTCCGCCTCCTTGAAGAAAACCTCGTTCAAGGTACTTGGGGCAACATCGCAGTGAGATGTGGCGACAAACATATGCTTGTCACCCCTACAGCCCTTGACTACATCATGCTTCAACCCTCACAAATGGCAGTGGTCAATCTTGAGGACGGCGAGTGGGAGGGCTCAAACAAGCCCACAAGTGAACGCAAGATGCACGCAGCACTCTTGAACGCACATCCCGACTGCAACGCAACCATCCACACCCATCCTTTCTACGGTTGTGTGCTTGCAGCAATGAGCAAAGATCTTCCCGTGCCTGAACAATATCGTGACATCCTTGGGGACACAGTTCCTTGCGCAAAGGCAGCACTCCCCGGCACAAAGACACTTGTCAAAAACGTGAC